>DATIWA010000514.1:0-3923 GCA_035465515.1 Candidatus Limnocylindrales bacterium
TTGTCATGTTGAGCGAGTCCGAGCGCGCGACCGAGGAAAACCCTTTACCCCGCCTGCAACCGGACAATCTGATGGTCGGCGCATCCCTCCCGCACCGCTTCCCTGATCTTTTCCACCACCTCAACACCGTATTTCAGCAGGAAGTATGCCGCGCCAATTTCTCTCTCTTGCAGCTCTTTATTTGGGAAAAGCAGAGTGGAAAGTTCGTCCGCGTGTTTCTGCAATTCCGTGTTCTTGCGCGCCTCGGCCCGCGCCGCCTTGTCGCGCAGCGCCTGTAACTGGTAGCGCATTTTGCCGCCGGCATGCTCCGCCGCATCCACCAGCGTCCGGTCCAGCTTCTCCAGCGGAGGCACAATCGCCGTCAGCGCCCGCTCCAGGTCTTCCGCCGCCTGATCAAAGCTTTTCATGATGCTGTTGGGCAGGGCCCTCCCGGCCACCACCTCGCGCAACTTCTCCGGCCCTGTAAAAATATCCGGCAGTGTCAGCTCGTAGCGGTCCAGCAGCTTCGCCTGCCGCGCTTCCACCAGCGTGGCAAAAAAGCGCGGCAGCACAGGGGTCACCCGCCCGGCCAGCGCGCGATAGACAGTTTCAATTTGTGCGAAATATGCAGCCTCGGCGGGTCCGCCGAGATAGAACAGCGTGGGCAGCAGAAAGTCTTGAATGATCGGGCGCAGCAGCACGTTGGCGCTGAACCGCTCCGGACATCGCTCCGCCTCCTTCAGCATTTCCGCCGGCGTCAGTTTGCGCTCGCCGATCAGGAAATTGTCCCCTTCCAGTCGGATCGGCGTCCGTGCCCCCTCTTCAAAATAAAAGCACAGGGTGTGCGTCGGCGTTACCTTTACCTGCGCGTGATAGCCGGCCTTCTCCAGTTGCTCGCTTCGCCGCAAGAGTGCCTGGTTGATCTCCTTCGCCTGTTCCAGGGCCTTGCCGTACACTGGCCCGGCAATGCGGTGCAGTTCCGCATCCAGCGGGTTCAGAAACACAATGCCCAGCCCGGCAAAAACCTTTGCGTAAAATTTCGCGAACGCCGTGCCAAATGTCTCGCCCGGCCGGTAGCTGGCCGCCAGCAGCTCGGCAACTTCCGAACTGCCGAACAGCGCTTCCACCTGCTGCACCGCCGCCGTGATTTCATCCCCGAAAGCAATGTTTCCCACCGGCGTGTTTTCCGTATGCGGCGCATTCACCGCGAACTTTTGCAGATGGTCGGCGGCCGGCAGGTTGATCGAATTGATTTCCGCGAAATCGTGGTCCTCGGTCGCCAGCCAGAACACCGGCGTCGCGCCAATCTTCTCCGCGTGCACGGAAGCCGTGAGCGCCTTCAGCAGGCAAAACAGCGGCCCGCCGAACAACCCCACCTGCTGTCCCGTCACAACCACTGGCGCGCCGTTGCGCAGCCGTTCAATGTTGGCCAGCGTTTTCTCGCCCGCGCCGAACTCCCGGTTCTGCCGCTCCAGGATTCGCGCCACCTGTTCCCGGCGCTCCTGCGGGTAATCAATGCGCTGGACTTCTTCCTTCCACCAGGAGTTGTCCAGCGGAGGCCGCGCATAAAACGCGCTGACCTTCTCAAAATGATGGAGAAAATCCTGGAACAGCCGGCTCGTATGGGGAATGCTGGCAAACGCAAGACACTCGGAATCCACGGTTCTGGTCTCCACCATTGGCATAAACACATTGGACGCGCGTCGTTCCCCCCGGGTTCATAAAATTACGCGCCTCGCCTTACTTGTTGACCGATGATTGTAAAGGATGGCCATCGCCTTTCGCGTTACTTCCCTGCGCGGCCTTGACCCCCGTTCCGCTTCTTACTAACGTAATCATTGGGTTTACGTCGAATTTATTATGGGACGCCCATTCCACGCTCTCTTCCGGTGGCTTCTTGCCTGCTTTCTTCTTGGCTCGGTCGCAGTCGCGCAAGGCCCGCCGGCTTCCTCCGGCCTGAGTTTACGCACGGAAACCACCCTTGTGCAGGTTCCAGTGATCGTGACTGACAGGCAGGGCCATCCCGTCTCCGGCCTGAAGAAAGAAGACTTCCTTGTCAGGGAGGATGGCAAACCGCAGCGCATCGCTGTCTTCGAGCACATTCAGCACGCCGCTGCTCCCTCCATCAAACTGAAGGTCCCGGAAGGGGTGTTTACCAACCGCGTGGAGCAAAATGGACCGGCGCGCCTGACCATCATAGCTATTGACGCGGTCGGCACCGGCATCACCGAGCAGCAGGCCGCCCGCAGGGAAATACTGGATTTCATTTCCAAGAATGTCTCGGTGGACCAGCCGGTCGCCCTGGTCATGCTGGGACAAAACAAAGTCAAAGTGCTGCACGACTTCACCACCGATCCCCGCATCCTTATAGAAGCCATCAGGAACATCGTTTCCGGCCGCTTCGACGCAGCCTCCATTGCCGCCGACGATGCGATAATCCAGACCAATCCCAATCCGCTGAACAGCGGTATGGCCAACCTGTTCAACCAAATGGCGGCCGCTGAAACCGATACCATTCAGACCGCATTTCAGACCTTTATGGTCGGGCAGCAGCGCACCATGGTGGAAAATTCCCTCGATGCATTCAACGAAATTGCTCGAGCGTTTGCGGGAATCCCCGGCAGAAAATCCCTGATCTGGATCACCAATGGCCAGTCCATGGCAAGCGGTGACCTGGACATCGCCGCCAGCATGGACATGGGCCAGACGGTAAGCGGCACAACGGCCCTTCCCAATGTGCCGAGGGGTGCGGAGGGATCGCATGCTCTTGTTACCCTTGCCGATACCGGCCCGCAGGTGAACGCCTATTTTGAACGCGCCTGGCGGCTTCTCAACGATTCCAACATCGCCGTCTATCCGTTGGACATCAGTGAGGTCAGCAATCCGGCCCTCACCAACCCCGCGCTGCGCGTTCGCAGCGGCCTCAAGCGCCCCGCAAACAATCTCGCCAGACTCGAGCAGTTCGCCGGGGAAACAGGAGGCTCCGTTTGTCTCCACACCACCGATCTTGATAACTGCTTCCGCCGCGCCGGTGAAGATTCGCAGGATTATTACATGCTGGCCTACTATGCCGACCCGGCCAACAAGAAGACCGATTGGCGGAGGATCCAGGTCTCGCTGGACAAAAGAGACGTAAAGCTGCGCGCCCGCGCCGGCTACTACCCGCGGCAGCCAAAGCTGCACGATAAGAAGATGCCGCTGAATGCCGTCTTGAGCGCCATCGGCTCTCCCCTGGAATTCACCAGCCTTCCTCTGGAAGTCAGGCTTGATCGCATTGTGCCCAGCCAGGCCGATGCCGGAAAGCAGCGGGTGAATTTCGTGCTGTTCGTGCCTCCCACGGCCGGCTTCATCGCCGGCGCCGACAATCACATGGACCTGACCCTGGCTGCCGTCGCCAAGCTGCCGGACGCCAGACCTGTCGGACAATTTGTCCGCCAGGCCGCCGGCGCTCTTAAACCGCAGGCCGCCGCTGATCTGAGCATCCATGGATTCGCCCTGCCGGGATCCATGGATCTTGCGCCTGGCGACTATGAGCTGAAATGCGTCGTCCGCGACAACCAGAACGGCCACATGGGCACCGTAACCGTTCCCGTAAAAGTAGAAGCGCCCCAAAACGCTTCCCGCCACTAGCCACACCCTTTCCATATGTCATCCTGAGGACCCGCTGTTGGTCCGAAGGATCTGCCCCGCCACTGCCGCGCGTGAGCCCTCCATTCCCCGACCCTCTTGTCATGTTGAGCGACTCCGAATGAGCAACGCGACCACACCCCTTCCAACTGTCATCCTGGAAAGCTACGCCCTTCCCACGTGTCATCCTGAGGACCCGCAGTTGGTCCGAAGGATCTGCTCCGCCACTGCCGCGCGTGGGCCTTCCAAGCCCCGGTCATAGTGAGCGCGTCCGAAGGAGCAACGCGACCGAGGACGAGTCGAAGCATCCTGTCGGC
>DATIWA010000515.1:0-3436 GCA_035465515.1 Candidatus Limnocylindrales bacterium
TCGTGGACGACGAAGCCGGCATAAGGCTCACCCTGGCGCCCATCCTTCAGCGCCACGGGTTTGAGGTGACCACCGCGGCCACGGTTGCCGAAGCCCTGGAAAACATCAACCGCAACAGCTTTGACGTGCTGGTCTCCGACCTGAATATCGGACAGCCAGGTGACGGCTTTACCGTGGTGAGCGCCATGCGCCGTGTTCAGCCCGAAGCCTGCACCTTCATCCTTACCGGCTATCCTGACTTTGAAACTGCGCTGGAAGCGATCCGCAGCCAGGTGGATGATTACCTGCTGAAGCCGGCGGATGTGCCCACCCTGCTGCACGCCATTGAACGCAAACTGGAGCAGCGGCGTCCGCACACGCCGGAACCGCCTGTCAAACGCGTCTCAGAACTGATCCGGGAAAATGCGGATGAGATTACCGACCGCTGGATGCGCGAGGTCAGGGGACATCCCGAATTGATGTCCGTGCCGGTGAGTGAAGAAGAGCGCATTGACTATATTCCGCCGCTGATGCAGCAACTGGCTGACCGCGTGGACGCCAAATCGGGGCCTGATTACGAGATCATCAAGAACCTGGGCCGGCAGCATGGCGGAGAGCGCGCCCGGCAGGGCTATACCATTCCTCTTATCGTGATCGAGATGAGGCTTCTCCAGCGCGTGATCTCGTTTGTGCTGCAGCGGAACCTGATCCGCATGGACCTGAGCACGGTCATAGCCGACATGCTGGAGGTGGGTGAGGGCCTTCAGGAAATGCTCGAGTTCTCCATTCGCAGCTTCCAGCAGATGGTCCGCGAAGCCGCCTGAGCGGGCGGCATTTTAATTTCACTTGCCGCCGGCCGGCGGTTCTTCTTTTTTGATCTTGACGCTGTGCCTGGCCGGAACGCACCCGCGTTTGTAAACCATGATGGTGCGTTTGAATTCAATCACAACTGTCCCGTCCTGTTTGTAGCCTGACGTCTTGAAGCGCACGATCCCCACATTGGGCCGTGAGCCGGACTCGCGTTTTTCCAGCACTTCAGTGCGGGAATAGATTGTGTCGCCTTCAAAGACCGGATGCGGCAACCGCACTTCATCCCAGCCCAGGTTGGCCATGGAGTTTTGCGAAACGTCCGCCGTGGATTGCCCCGTCACCAGCGCCAGGGTAAAGGCGGACTCCACCAGCGGTCTGCCGAATTCCGTCTGCGCGGCATAGACCTGATCGAAATGAAGAGGGTTGCTGTTCTGGGTGAGAAGTGAGAACCACACATTGTCCGCAGCCAGGATGGTGCGCCCCGGCCAGTGCTCATAGATATCGCCGACTTCAAAATCCTCATACACCCTTCCAGCCCAGCCTGCTTTTTCCGGCATTCCGCGCTCCCTCGATTTTGGCTTTCTTGATTTTCGCGCCGCGGTTGGCGAGCAAAGAAATGCTCGCTTCCTCCCGCTCCGGTTCTTATAATAAGTACATGGCCAGAGGCTGGGAAAGTAAATCGGTCGAAGCCCAGATGGAAAGCGCCCGGAACGACTCTTCAAAAGCTGCACAACCGCTCACCGGAGACGAGAAAAAGCTGGAACGGGAACGGCAGAACCTGCTGCTCTCGCGCAGTTACGTGCAGCACCAGATCGAGAGTTCCGGCAGTGAAAGATACAAGGAATCGCTGCAACAGGCGCTGACTGAGATCGACCAGAAGCTGTCCAGGCTTAACGGACACCGCTGAAGAACAGAGCGCCGGAAGCTGGCGTGCTGCGGTGGCGGATTTCTGTCACACGGCGGCTCTGCGGCCGGTAATCAATTCAATCACCAGCACCACCAGGGCGACCACCAGCAGCAGATGGATGAGGCTGCCGGCAACGTGGAACCCCCAACCCAACAGCCACATCACCAGCAGAATAGCGAAAATAGTCCAAAGCATGTTTACTCCGCGCCGGGGGGACTCCGGCCTTTCGAACTTCGAACTAAGATGCGAAGCGTCAACCCGGAGTTGACATGCCATGGCCGGCGTCTGCGAGGGCGGGAAATCCCACGCCATCACTGCGGAGCCGCAATGCGCGAGACCATGATTCTCCTCCAAGCAACACGCGACGCTCGCCCATCACTCTAATCCTTTGTCAGGTTTCCAGGCGCGCGCCAGGCCTGCCCCAGGTACGGCAACAACTCAGGCCCATTCACGATGAATACCTCACGGTGTGCTCGGCGGATTCCACTCTTCTCGCTCGTGTTCCTGCTTTTGACATCCTGTGCTCCTGTAGCTCACATGCAGAAATCCGATCAGGCTGGCCAGGCGACCGGCGACTCCGGCGCTTCCGCCGTTTCCTCCGCTTCCTCCGGCGTTCCATCCTTGTCCTACGAAGGACAGAGAGTGTCGTCGGTCGAGCTTGCGGGACGGCCGGAGATCAACCTGAAGACCATGCGTACCCTGATTGCCCAGCCGATCAACGCTCCCTACCGGCAGCAGCAGGTGGATGCAACGGTGCAGGCGCTCAAGGACACCGGGCAGTTCAGCGACGTCGAGGTGGACGTGACGCCGGAAGCCAGCGGCCTGCGCGTGCTCTTTGTGCTGCAGCCCGCGCTTTATTTTGGCGTCTTCAAGTTTCCCACGGTCGCCTCCAGGTTCTCCTACACGCGCCTGCTCCAGGCGGCTGTCTATCCGCGCCAGGAACCATATACAGAGGGGCGCGTGGAAGAAGCAGAGTCGAACCTGCTCGACTTTCTCCATCAGACCGGCTATTTCACCGCGACCGTTGAACCCGAGCCCAAGGTGGACGAAGCGCACGGAATCGTGAATGTGGTGTTCGACATCAAGCTGGGGAGGAGGGCAAAATTCGGCGACATATCCATTGAAGGCGTGTCTCCCGAACAAGCTCAAAAGCTCAAAGACAGTCTGCGGACCCTGCACGCCCGGCTTCGCGCTTCTTATCTCAAGCCGGGCAAGACCTACTCCCGCGGGAGGCTGCAAAAGGCCATCAAGTACATGCAGGGGCAATTGGGAAAACGCAACTACCTGGCGGCGCGCATCAAGCTGATTTCGACAAACTACAATCCGGAGACGAACCGCGCCGATATTCACTTCCATATCACGCAAGGGCCGAAAATCAACGTGAAGATCGCGGGCGCTCATGTGTGGGGCCGCACCCAGAAGAAGCTGATTCCCATTTACCAGGAGAACGCCGTTGATCCTGACCTGGTATTTGAAGGGGAGCAGGACCTCACCTCGTACTTTCAATCCAAGGGATTCTTTGACGTTAAGGTGCAAAGCCACTTTGAGCGGAAGCCGGCTGGCGTGACCGTGCTCTACCAGATCAGCAAGGGAAAGCGGGGCAAGGTGGAGGCCCTCCAGTTTCACGGCAACCAGCACTTCGACGATGACGATCTGCAATCGCACGTTCCCGTCAAGACGGCCCGGAAGTTCTTTTTCTGGTCGCATGGAAAGTTCAGCGACCAGCTTCTGAGCAAGAGC
>DATIWA010000516.1:0-2043 GCA_035465515.1 Candidatus Limnocylindrales bacterium
CTGTCCGGAAGCAGGTGAAGAGCTACAATACCTGTGAAGGCGGCGGTGCACGATGAAAGTCAAAAGGACCCGCAAGATCAGAATGAGCATGGAAGACCTCTGCAACATCGGCCGCCGGCCGAACGTGATGCAGATTGTCCCAACGCGGCACGTAATGCGCTTCGGGCTGGTCCATGAAGACCAGGACCAGTCAATGGCCAAGAACCCCCTGGCTTCGCCCACCGGCCCGGGAGGAGCGGCAGGGTTCCGAAATCGCGCCGGCAGCCAGATTGCCGTCCCCCAGGTGACCAACATTTACATGGGGGAGTTCTGGGGCGACCGGAACCTGGTGGAAGCCTTCAGCAAGGCGGTGGTGGAGAACGGTTATCTGGACCCGCTGAAAGAGCTCAATTACGGCACCGGGCCGGGAAAATATCTCGGCGCGGTTGACGGTCCAGCGCTCAAATCGGGCGCCAAGTTTCATGACGCAGACGCGCAGTCGACGGTAAGCAGCCTGCTCGACAGCGGCACGATCAAGGCCGACATCAACAGCCTGTTCGTCCTCATCCTGCCGGATGGCGTGACTTCAATCATCGATTCCGACGGCTCGCAGTCCTGCCAGTCCTTCTGCGGCTATCATGACGCGTTCAACTATCAGGCAACCGAGATCGCCTATGCCGTGCTGCCTTCAACCCTGTGCCAGGGGTGCGGCGGCCTCATCGGCGATTTCACCGCTGTCTACTCCCATGAACTGGCTGAGGCGGTCACAGATAAAGTGCCGGGCGAAGGCTGGGTGGCGGATGACGGCGAAGAGAACGGCGATCTTGAAGCGTGGGTGCTGTTTGGCTGGGGACCACCGGATGATCCAAACCGCTATACGATCCAGGGCTACTACACGAACGAGCGCGGCAACACTTCCGGGGCCTGGCGCGATACCTCCAACTGAATACCACGAGGCTGAGATCCTGAATACCCGTCCAGCAGCTCAGCCTGCCGCAATCCTGCCGTATTCCTGAGTTGCTCGATTGCAGAGCAGAAGGGGCCAACCCCGGTTCCCTTCCGGCATCTAACTTGTGAAGCAGCATTCTAGCTTCCATGCGCCGTTTTGGTCGGCGGCGTGTACTTACTTCTAACCACGCGCTTCACTTCGCAAACTTACCAAAAGGGAGATACGCATGAACAACATCACCAAGTTTGCCCTCTTTATCGCACTGGGCAGCGGCATGGCGCTGGCGCAGAGCACGCCCCAGCAGCAGCCGCCGGCAACTACTCCGCCAACGATGCCGCAAACGCAGCAGAGTTCGCCGGATCAGACGCAGCCGGCCCAGACGACTCCGGACCAGGCACAGAAGCCCGAAGAGGCGCAGAAACCTGAAGAGGCCCAGAAGCCCGAAGAAAAGAGCGGGGAGATGGAGAAGAAGGAGCAGGAGAAGATGCCGCAGAGCGGCGCTGCAGCCACTTCGGCAGACGTGCAGAGCAGCATCCAATCGGCCCTTCAGCAGGACCCCACTCTTGCCAATGCCAACATCAATGCCAAGGTGACTGCAAAGAAGGTTGAACTCTCTGGAACGGTATCCAGCGAAGAACAAAAGCAGGCTGCGGAAAAAATTGCCAAAGACAACGCAGGCGACCGCAAGGTGAAGAACCACATCAAGGTCAGCTCCGCCAAGGCCCCGGCTTCCGAGAAGCAGCCGGGCAGCGAATATCCGAAGAAATAGCAAGACGCGAACACACACACGCTGGCGGCCCGTGAGGGCCGCCATTTTTATGCTCATGCCTCTTTATGTTCATGCATCCCGGTGCACTGTCTGCGGAGAAAATCCCGGCAGGCAGATCGCCAAGTATTCGGTCGCTTCGTCAGGCGTGGAGTACATGATCCACTCTCCCGGATGGGCCACCACCGCCTGCCCGGCGGTGACGTCGAAGGCGCCGCCCTTGTGCGTCACGCGGAGCCGTCCGCGCAAAACAATGGTGTACTCCTCGAATTCCGGGGTCTGTCCCGGCTCCTGCCATCCCGCGGGACTCCGCATATGCGCCACGCTGATGCGCTCTTCCCCGGTGTTC
>DATIWA010000517.1:0-4551 GCA_035465515.1 Candidatus Limnocylindrales bacterium
ATATTGCGCAGCTCATTGGTCCAGGGAATGGCTTCCAGAAAACTCACGGTGTGCACAACATGGGCCTCAATCTGCAATCGCTCATCTTCATCGAGCGAGCCCTGGCGGATGGAAAGCAGGCGGACTTCTTCCGCTGTGAGCAGGGGCTGCTCACGGTTTTCCAGGTCAGGGTATTTTTTCCCGGCGATATCCAGAAGCTCGCTGAAGTCGCCCTCCGGAAGAACGCTGGGCTCATTGGCGGCCAGGATCACGGAAATAAACCGGTCCAGTTCCCTGATCTGCTCGCCGAGCCGCCGCGCCAGTTTCTTCTCCAGGGCGGCAAACCCTTTGTTCCCTTTTTCCAGCAGGTGCTTGACCTTGGACTGGAGGACTTCATTTTCCAGCGTGCGCCGCACAAAAGCAAAGCGCTGCCTGATCAGCTCAGTTTGCGCGGGATAAAGCTTCTTGGCCTTGATCAGAACTTCTTCCGGCACGCCTACTTTGCCGAAGTCATGCAGAAGGCTGGCGTAGCGGATCTCGCGCATCTGGTCCCGGCTGAATTTCACCGGGGCATAGAGGCCGGTGTCCGCCCGGTCCACGGCTTCCGCCAGGGCCAGTGTGAGGTTGGCCACGCGGAAGGAATGACCGGAGGTGGCGGGGTCGCGTGTTTCAATCGCCGTGACCGAGGCGCGCACAAAGCCTTCAAAGAGCCGGTGGATATCGTCATAAAGCTGGCTGTTCTCGTAGGCCACCGCGGCCTGGCTGGCGAGGGAAAGGACGATCTCCTGCTGGCGCGGCGTAAAGAGGACCACCTGCGCGTCCACCGCGTCCCGGGACGAGAGGCGGGCATCGAAATCGCGCTTGGCATTGATGAGCTGAAGCACGCCCACCACGCGGTCCTTCTGGTTGCGAATGGGCACGGCCAGAATGGAGCGCGTCCGGTAGCCGGACTCCACGTCGAAACTGCGGTTGATGGCGTAAGGAACGCCTTCAGGAAGATGATAAGCGTCACGGATGTTGACGATCTCTCCGGTCAGGGCCACGTACCCGGCAATGGAATTTTCGTCAATCGGCATGGTGGCTTCGCGGAACGGAACCGAGACGGTATCATTCTGGGCCAGCTTGAAGCGCAGGCGCTGCCGCGGATGTTCCTCCGCCGCTGCCGCGGCCACCGGCGGCTCGCCGGCAAGAGACTCGCTGAACAGGAGCGATTGGCGCGGGCTTTTTCCTTCCAGATTTTCCACCAGGTAAATTGAGCCGGCGTCGCTGGCGGTGAACTCCCGCGATTTGGTCAGGATAAGTTCCAGCAGCCGTTCAGGATCGCGCTCAGAAGAAAGCGCGGCGCCGATCTGGTTAAGCTCGTGGATCTCCTGGCTGGCGCCGGCCAGCCGCTGGTTCACTTCATGACGCGTGTGGACAAGGTGAATATGGTCAAGAGCGTTGTCCACCATCCGGTCCAGCAGCGTTTCAGGGACGTCCGCCGGAAGGTAGGCGTAGATGGCGCCGTCATTGCGCGGGTCCTTGAAGCGGTAATTGGTCAGGGCCAGGACGCGCGCATTAGGCACGCGCAGCTGCGCGTAATGCCGTTCCACAAGGTCCTCATTGGAAACCAGGACAACGCGTTCAATGTCCGCATTTTCCGTGAGCGTCTCTTGAAACGGCATGCGGCGGAAGCGCTGCACGCCCTGGAAGTAGCGGCAGGCAATCGCGTCGTCTTCAAAATAGGCAAGCAGCGGCAAGGGACGCGTGCCCGGTACTACCCGTCGTCTTGTTGAGACAGCC
Source organism: Candidatus Limnocylindrales bacterium (assembly GCA_035465515.1). Lineage (GTDB taxonomy): Bacteria > Acidobacteriota > Terriglobia > Terriglobales > Acidobacteriaceae > Angelobacter. Next base: position 1,762 of record DATIWA010000517.1, read on the forward strand.
AACGTCATGTGATGAACTGGCGGAGCGGGGAGAGGATCCAGCGTGCCAGAGAGTCTCTGGAGCGTGCCCAGATCTTACCGGAAACAGCAGCCTTTTGAAACGGAACCAAGAGCCGAGGAAACGCCGCCCCAGCGCTATGTGCAGCTTGGCCGGAAGGGCATGGACCACCGGTTGGCGCAAGCGGGCATGCCGCGCACGCGGTTCATGATTCGAAGAAGCGTTTGATCTCCGGCCAATGCTTCTGGACCACGCGTTCGGTCCCGCCGTGTCCGCCGCGGGCGAAAAGCCGAAGCCTGATTCCCGCGCGCTCCGCGAAGCGGCTCACCGATCGCCAGGGAATGTAGGGATCGTCCCTGGTATGAAAAATCAGGATTTTTGAAGGCGTCAGCTCGTCCACCTGATGCGCCGGGTTGAAGAAAGCGCCGGTGTGCAGTTTGTTCCAGTTCTCATCAGAGAGGCGATAGCCGTTGCCGAACGCCTCGCGAATGTATGCCGGGTAGCTCTTATTGGACGTCTCTTTCTTCTGCTCTTCCGGCAGGATGCTCCAGTCAACCACCGGGCAGTTGGCAAAAGCCTTCTTTACGCGCGGATCAAGAGAAGAAAGGATCGCCGCCGCGCCGCCAAAGCTGCCGCCAATGACAAAGATCTCGTCCGGCGACAGCTTGAATTTCTGTCCGAAGGCGGTTTCGCGCACGCCCTTCGGGAGTTCGTCCATAATGTCGCTGAGGTCCTGCTGCGGCGGCAGCTCCAGAAACCGCCCGTCGCTTTCCCAGGCTCCCCGCCAGCGCGGATAAATGACCCAGTAACCCTTCCGCGACAGGAACTCCATCAGGGGCTGTTTGCGCGGCATGGATGGCATGCCGTCACAGAGAAGGATGACGCGCTGCTTCCTGCGCGGGCGCGCCGGGGGAAGGAATTCTGCCACGATCTCTTTCTTGAATCGCGTTCTGAACATGGGAGAAGTATAGAGAAGATATCGCCGGGAGTTTGATGCAGATGGTCGAAACCTGGCGGCTACCGCGCGGCCAGATGGCGGTAATTCCTCTAACGGTCCGCCGGCGACAACGCTTCGATTCGCGCCGCGTGTTTACCAGGCCCGTTCAAGCTTTGCGTCGGGGATGCCCGCCACCGCTTGAGCGACTAGAGAAGGCCCAGATGGTCCGGATACTTCGCCTGCAAAGAGCTCACCAGGAGTTCAAACTCAGGAAGAGCCTGAAGGTTCTGAAGGCAGGGATCCTTCACAAAAAACGGCCAGCACGCGAAGCCTGTGCTCACGCTCCTTTCAAGCCATTCAAAGGCCGAGGCAGGCTGTCCCAGCACGGCGAAGATGCAGGCAAGTTGATAATAGGTGTGGTGGGCATGGCCAAAGGTTTTTGGGCTCGCGCACGCCCTGCTTGCGTAGTCCAGCGCCTGCTCCGCCTTCCCCGTCAATGCGTGGAAGAGACCCAGCAAACTCAGCAACATTGGTTCTCCGGGCAGAAGCTGCGTGGCTTCATCAAGCAGAGCTTTGGCCTCTTCCCATTCACCGGTCATCATGGCCGGTTGCGGCGCGAAATAGACAGGATACTTATTGCCGGGGTTCTCGGCCCGCCACGCCTCGATCTCCTGCCGGGCCAGGTCGTACTCGCGGTTCCAGATATAGACCTGAACGATGCTGTGGCTGACGGCCTTCTTTGGATGAAACGGCCTGCCACGCTCGTACATCTCACGAGCTTTGTCCAGCAGGCCGATGTGCGCCAGAATCGTTCCCAGACGGTTGTACGCATGGGGGAGATTGCTCTGCAGGGCCAGCGCCCGTCGCAGTTCGGCAATGGCTTCAAGATGCTGAAAGTTTTTTGATGGTCCCCACAGCAGGAAAGCCTTGGCCACGTGTCCTTCCGGCAGGTCCGGATCCAGCTCAAGAGCGCGCCGGCAATGAAACTCCGCTTTCTCCAGCCACACACTGGCCGGGTCAAGTTCGAAGTGGCGGGTTGCGCACACCAGTGACAGCGTGGCATGGGCAAGCGAGAATCCGGGGTCTCGAGTGACGGCGTTGCTCAGGCGCTGCGCCGCCTCATCCAGCAGCGCGGGGTCGCCCAATGAGCTGAGCCTGTAGCCGCTCATGAATTGCGAATAGGCCAGCGGGTCCTTGCTGTAACGCGGACGGCCCGGGACTGTTTGTGGATGCAGGGGCCGGTTCAACGCGCCGGCGATTTGCCGGGCAAGTTCGTCCTCAACGTCGAACATACGGTTCAGGTCAAGCTCGCTCTTCCTGACGAAGCAGGCGGTCTGCAAATGTGTGTCATACATTTCCACTGAGAGCCGCCATTGTCCCTTCGCTTCCCGGATGGCGCCGTGGACGACAAAGCGGACCCCGAGGCGCGCGCCTGCCTCCGAAGCCGCAATATCAGCCGGAAGGTTCAGCACCGCCGAGGCCGGCAAAACATCCACGCCCTGCAGATTCCCCAGGCGCGATACCAGCGCGTCCGCAAATCCGAGGCACACGCCGCAATCATCCGGAAGGCTGCCGAGAGGAAACAGAGGCAGCACGGCGAGCGATGGGCGTTCGCCGCGCATCGCTCCGGAACGACCGGACGCGGCGTCGCTTGCGGGGCTTGGTTCGATATCAGACTGCCGGAAGCGCGCGTCAATCACACGCACCGGACCGATAAAGCGATACCCCTTTCCTACCACTGTCTCCAGAAAGCGTGGTTTGGCGGGGTCATCGCCCAGAGCGGTGCGAATTTTTCGCACAATGTTGTTGATGTTCGGCCCGGTATCAATAAAAAGGTCCGATCGCCAAAGCTTGCT
>DATIWA010000518.1:0-4429 GCA_035465515.1 Candidatus Limnocylindrales bacterium
TCTGCCCAACATCATCCAGCCGGTGATTGTGCAGGCAGCCATTGGCATGGCGGGCGCGGTGCTGGCTGAGGCGACCATGAGCTTTCTGGGCCTGGGAGTGCCGCCGCCCACGGCAAGCTGGGGATCCATGCTGAACGACGGACGGGCGCATTTGTTCGACGCTCCACACCTCGTCCTCTTCCCTGCCGCGGCGGTGATGCTGGCGGTGCTGTCATTCAATTTTATAGGCGATGCGTTGCGGGATTATATGGACCCGCGGTCGCGGATTGAAGCGGGGCTGTAGACAAGAAAACCTGCGCCTGTAAATTCCAGTGGTGATTGTTGGCGTAATTTCGGACACGCATGGCCTGCTGCGGCCGCAGGCGCTGGAGTTACTGCGCGGGTCGGAACACATCATTCACGCGGGGGACATCGGATCGCCGGATATAGTTCCAGAGCTCGAGAAGATCGCGCCCGTCACAGCCATTCGCGGCAATATTGACGTCCAGAAGTGGACGCGGCGTTTTCATGAAACGGAAGTAGTCGAACTGGGCGGGCTGCACATCTACATCATTCATGACGTCAATGCTCTCGACCTCAAACCCAAAGCGGCAGGCTTTGCCGCGGTAATCAGCGGCCATTCCCACCAGCCGAAACAGGAAATCAAAGACGGCGTACTTTATTTCAATCCGGGCAGCGCCGGGCCAGGGAGATTCAGGCTGCCCATCAGCGTAGGTAGGCTGAAGGTTGCGGATGGGACGGTCAGCGGGGAAATCCTGGTCTTGTGACCAAATTCGTGAGCGTCACGTTCGTCCGTGGCGGGAACCGGTGAAGGGCAAACAATATTCGCGCCGCTGCCGGAGGGCATCCGCCGGCAATTTTGTTTCTGCCGAGGGCGGAGATCTCTACTGCCTGATTCTCGGGTTGGCGAGCGAGTAGAAGAAATCAGTCATGAAGTTCACGACGATGTAGGTAAGGCCGATGGCAAGGATGCAGCCCTGGACCAGGTAATAGTCGCGATTGTTGATGGCGCTGATGGTGAGCCGGCCGATTCCGGGCCAGGAAAAAATGGTCTCAGTGACGATGGCGCCGGCGAGCAGGGCGCCGAATTGCAGGCCAATCACCGTCAGCACGGGAACCAGGGCGTTGCGCAATGCATGTTTGTAGACCACCACGTTTTCTGAAAGGCCTTTGGCGCGCGCGGTACGGATGTAATCCTGGCCCAGCTCTTCCAGCATGGCTGTGCGCACCATGCGAGTGAGGATGGCGGCCAACGAAGCGCCCATGGTGATGGCGGGAAGTACAAGATGGGCCGGGCTGCCGGAGCCGGATACCGGCAGCAGCCCCAGCCGGATGGAGAAATACAAGATCAGGATGGGGCCAAGGGCAAAGTTGGGGAAAGACAGCCCGAGCAGGCTGACAAAGCTGAGCGCGCGGTCGTCCCATTGGTTCCGCCTGCGGGCGGAGCGCACGCCGGCGGGGATTGAAATCAGCAGAGCGACCATCATGGAAGCGAGAGTCAACAGCAAGGTCCAGGGGTAGCGCTGGGAGATGATACGGGTCACCGGCTGATCAAAGCGGAGAGAACGACCGAGGTCGCCGTGCACGACGCCCTTCCAGTAATTGACATATTGCCGGCCGATGGGGACATCGAGTCCATAGGCATGGCGGGCGGCCTGAATGTCGGCCGCGGAAGCGCCTTCTCCCAGCATCTGTTGAATGGGGTCGCCAGGAACAAGGTGGATCAGAAGGAAAACCACAGAAACGACGAGCCAGAGCACGGGGATGGTATAGAGAAGGCGGGTTGAAATGTATTTAAGCACTGTCTGGTTTCGTTTCTATTGGTTCTCGCCTATGGCGTTCCGCTTGCGCCGCTTCGGCCTGCCCCGGGGCATCAACTCGCGGTCTCCAGTTCAGGAGACTGGCTGACGGTCTCAATCTTTACGCGAGCGATGCGGTGGCCTTCCATGTGCAGGACGGTGTAACGGCGGCCCTCATACTCCACCGATTCGCCGCCCATGGGGATCCGGCCGAGGCGCGAAAGCACAAAGCCGCCCAGGGTCTCAAAGCCCTCGTCACGAGGGAGAATAATGTCGTATTGGACTTCCAGGTCGCGAACGTTGGCGGAGCCATCCAGCACCACGGCGCCGGAGGCAAGCGAAACGACGGGCTTCTGGGCCACGTCAAACTCATCTTCCAGCTCGCCTACAAGCTGCTCCAGGACGTCCTCCACGGTAACCAGGCCGCTGGTGGAGCCGAACTCGTCCACGACGATCGCCAGGTGCCGCTTGCGCTTTTGAAATTCAATCAGGAGATCAGCCACGGTCTTGGCTTCGGGAACAAAAAGCACCTCACGCATGAGATGGCGGACCCTGAGTCCTGACGGTTTTGCTGTAAACGCGATGCCTGAGGAGAGACGCATATGCATCATGCGGGAGACGTCCTTGGAATAGAGCAGGCCGATGATGTTTTCCCGGCCCTTGGCGGGATCGTAAACCGGGACACGGGAGTGCTGCTCTTCCACCACCTTGGCCATGGCTTCTTCCAGCGGCATATCGGCGGAGAGCGAAAAGATGTTGTGACGCGGGACCATGATTTCCCGGACGGTGAGATTGTCCAGTTCCAGGGCGTGGTGAATCATCTCCTCTTCGGCCTCCGGCAGGAGACCGACACGGCGGCTGGCGGTAACAATCAGCTTCAGCTCTTCCGGAGAGTGGCCCTTGCCTTCGCGGCGAAGACGCGAACCGAAGCCGCGCAGGACGAGATTGGCGGACCGGTTCATGAATATCAGGAAGGGATGAGCGAGCCGCATGAAGACATCCATGGGCGCGGCCACGGCCAGGGCCACGCGCTCCGCGCGCTCCAGGGCCAGCGATTTGGGGACCAATTCACCGAGAATCACAAGGAAGTAAGTAATGAAGATAAAGGCCAGGGTAGCGGCCATGCCATGGGCGTACAGGCCGGCGTAAGGCACGCCGGTGAGCCATGGCTGAATGATGGCGGCCAGAGTTCCCTCACCCGCCCAGCCAAGTCCCAGGCTGGCCAGAGTCACGCCGAACTGGACGGCAGGCAGGAATTCGTCCAGACGCTGCTGGATTTTTAAAACTGTGCGCGCGCCGATTCGTCGCTGCTCGATGAGTTGCTGGATCCGGGTGTCCCGGACGCTGACCATGGCAAACTCAGCGGCTACAAAGAAGGCGTTGGCTGCCACAAGCAGGACCAGCAGAATGATCCTCAGCAGCACCAGGGTGACCATATGGAGTCCAATGATACACTGCGTCCCCCGTGGCGGGACTAGAGGAAAGTTTCAGAGCGCTCTTATGTACTTTCTTTTGTGAGGTTTGCTCTCTTTTTTTCGCTCCAGCAGGTCTAACAAACGCACCCTGAGGACCCCGCCGCTTTTCCGGGAACCAAACCGTTTCTTGTGACGTATTGACGAGTGAGAAGCACTTGAAGGGAGTTATACCGTGGCGAACGGCAAGCACAAACGGAAGCCGCTCTATTACATCTTCGGCGGAGTGGCCGTAGTTGTAGTGATTGTTCTGGGTCTGGTCGCAGCCACGCGGGGCGGGACGAAAATTGATCCTTCCAAACTGGCGAAGGTGGAGAAGGGCGATCTGGCAAAAAGCGTGGTGGCCACCGGAAAGATCGAACCGATCACCAAGGTCGAGGTGAAATCGAAGGCCAGCGGCATTGTGGAAAAACTGCTGGTGGATTACGGAGAGCCGGTCAAGAAAGGCCAGGTGCTGGCGGAACTGGATAAAGAAGAGATTCTGGCGCAGGTGAATCAGCAGAAAGCTTCGCTGGAAGCGGCCGAAGCGGCGGCCCGGGCCGCGCAGGCCGACCTGGAGCGCGCCAAAGTTGACGCCGAAGGGCCGGACATTCCCACGCTTAAGCGTGCTTATGAGCGCGCCCAGCAAATGTCGAAAGACGGAGTGGTATCTTCCGCAGCTCTGGATGATGCGCAGAGAAACTACGAACTCGCCGTCAACAAGCAGCAATTGGGTAAAGCCAACGTGATCGCCGCAACAGCCAAGGTACGCCAGGCACAGGCGCAGGTTTCGCAGGCGCGGGCCCAACTGGAGCAGAAAGAAGAGGAGTACCGCAATTCGACCATCGTTTCGCCGATTGACGGCATGGTGCTTTCCCGCGACGTTGAGGTGGGAGACGCGGTCAGCTCGATCCTGGTGCTTGGCTCGTCGGCCACACTGGTGATGACCCTGGGCGACACGCGCCAGGTGTATGTCAAAGGCAAAGTGGACGAAAGCGACATTGGCAAGGTGTATCTTGGGCAGCAGGCGAGAATCAAAGTGGAGTCCTACAAAGACCGGACGTTCTTCGGCAAGGTCACCAAGATTTCACCCATGGGCGTGGAGAAAGACAACGTCACCACGTTTGAGGTGCGGGTCTCCATTGACAACGCCAAAGGCGAACTCAAGTCGCAAATGAC
>DATIWA010000519.1:0-6288 GCA_035465515.1 Candidatus Limnocylindrales bacterium
AGAAGACCGCCGGCGACACCGGCCATTTTTCCGTCAACGAACGCAACCAGCGACAAAGGATGCCCGGTCGCCCAGGGCAAAAAGAAACGGTCATACTGGGGCGCCTGGTCCTGCATGAAGACGCGCGCCAGCAGTGCGGACCACTCGAGGGCCTCTTCCGGCCGCACCTGACGTACTTCAATTCCCTCCGCAGGCGGGGCGAACCGCTCCTGCGGCAGGACCCAGCGGGCCAGCGTCTGGTTAAATTCTGCCACCTGAAACCCGCGCTGGTTCACCGATTCAAACAAGGAGGGGTCCGCGTACGGGCACACGTCAACCTGGGCATCGGATTCGTGGCGAAAGTAAAAATCTTCCACACGCTGGATGTCTTCAGGTGAGATCTTTCCGGAAAAGCCGAGTCCTTGGGCGCGCCCCACGGGAGCGCGGCGGGCGACGAAAACCATGTGGCCGCCGCAGATCTGCTCCCAGCACGTTCCCCACTCCGGATAATCCGGCTGGACGGCCTGAGCATAACGAAGGGCGCCGTATTCTTCCGCCGCTTCAATCCGGCGGGCATCGGCGGCAGTGAGAAATGCCGGCTCTTCCGGCCGCAGGTTCTCCGGCTTGATGGCGAGACCTTTCATACCGTGGGCAGGCCGATGGTCAGCGGCCCGCTACGTTCCATAATTCTTTTTCAAGTACTCGGTGAGGTCCGTTTCCATCTCGGCATAGCCGCCATGGATGGTGGTGCGCAGGGCGGCTTCAATGGACTGGCCATCGCCCAGCCGCTGCAGGATGCGCGCCAGATCGCCCATGCCGAAGTTGGCGCGAATGTATTCCACCGCGGCAATGCTCTCGGCGTAGGCCACAAAGGCCTCTTCCTTGCTGAGGCCGTCAAAGTTGCCTTCCAGCATATTCAGAGGGACTTGATGGCCTGAAGCATAAAGGGCCGCCAGGCGCGCGCCGAAGGCGGAAGTCCCGGTCCCCTGTTCCAGCTCGGCAATGCCTTCATTCAGCCATTGCGGCACGTGGTGGTGGGTGATCTGCGCGACAAAGGAATGCGTAAGCTCGTGGCGCAGCACGCGCGCCAGTTCGGGGGTGACCGCGGTCACGCCGGAAATGGGAACGCGAATCTTGCCGTCATTCAGGGCCGCGGACCAGGCAGGCGCCTGGGTCACGTCAAAGAATGCCTGGTCGGTATAGAGCGATACGACAATGTTATGCGGCGTGGCGCCCAGGTCGCCTTCCAGAGCGCGGTAGTCTTCTTCCAGTGTGTCCAGAATCTTCTGCCGGAGTCCGTCGTCAGCCTGCGAGCCTTCATAGCGCAAGGTGAAGTGGCTGCTCTCCTGCTCGTGGAAGTCGGCTTCAGTTTTCGATTCGCGCTCCACGCGGTCGAGCATCTTTTTGACTTTGTCGTCGGGCTGAAGCTCAAGAGATTTCTTGAGAGCGGCAATGGCCTCACGGTTATGGTCATTCTGGTACTGGGCATAGCCCAGAATGGAAAATGCCGCCGCGGACTGTGGATTGGCGTGGGTGGCTTGCTCGGCGTAGAAGACACCCTCGGCGGGATGGCCCAGCTTGAGCAGCAGGGTCGCGTAGTTTTCCAGCAGGACCGGGTGATTGGGCAGGTAATGCAGCGCGCTCTGGAGGTAGAGCAGGGCCTGCTTCAGATTGTTTTTATTGCTTTCAAAGCCGGCGGCAATGGCGAACGCCCCGGCGGTCTGCGCGGGAACGCCTTCCTGCTGGACCGCGTTCAGCGCGACCGTATCCACCTGGTTGTTGCGGATGATGCGCGCGATCAGGTCTTCACTGACCGCCATCTCCTCCCGCATGGCGGGCAGCTCTTCCGGAGCAAGCTCGTGCGGCCGGGCCGGCGGCGCGCTTGCGGCCGGGCCGGTCTCGATTCTTTCCACAATGGATTTGGGGATGGTGAGCGTGTTGTCACCAATGGTGTATTCCACCTGCCCATTGCGCTCGACCACGGAATCCACCACGATGCGCGTGCCGCGTTTGAGCACAATCGTATCCGCCCAGGCGGCGCAGGCCAGCACGCTGACGCAGCAAAATGTGATAATCAATCGCACGCGCTAATTAAGAGATTATGGCATGTCTATGAGGCGACAAACCGCCTGGCGGGTAACGAAGGTATTAATTCTAGGGCTTTCTCTGGGGGCCTGCGAATTGCCGGCGCAGACCCCGGCGGCCGTCCCGCAGCAGCCGGGACCCGCCGCCGCGCTCTATCGCCAGATTCTCAGCCCGGCCTTTACTTTGCAGGAAGTGCACACCATCCGCGAAGTTTCCATCGATCGCGAAGACCTGCACATTTCGCTGAGCGACGGCACCATTGCCCTGATGGAGGCCGTGGATGGCCACATCACAGGCGCGGTCTTTGAAGGCACGGGAGAGATCCTGCTGATTGCTCCCGACCGCGCGGAACGCACGTCCCTGGCGCTGTTCACGGGGTCGGCGATCCTGGAGCAGCGGTTCACCACGGCATACTTCCGTTTTGTGGATGACAAGCTGGTGGACGAGCTGCGCGAGGGCTTCAGGCCTGCGGAAAATACCCAGGAGTTCATCACGCGATGGCAGCAGCCGGCCACGAGCCTGGCCCGCTCCGACGGGCTGGCCATGCTGGAGGCCCTTACCAACACCAGCGCCTCAGCAACAAAGTTCCTTCATGCGCGGCTGGGTGGTTCTGAACTTGGCGTCTTTGACGTTTACCTGACGCCCAATGCCCCGGAGCAGATCAGCGTTGCCCAGGCCAGCGCCAACAAGACCGACGTTTTTTATGACGTCTGGACGTCATTCCGTATGCGGTCTCTCCGCAAAGCAGGCGCGGCCACAGAGCCGCCGCGACCGCGCTTTGAGCTGTTCGACTACCACATTGAGGCGGATGTGGAGCCGCCCAGCGATTTGAGCGCCGAAGCCGAGGTCACGCTGATTCCCCGCCGTCCCGGCCAGCGCACGTTCATTCTGGAACTTTCGCGGCAGTTGAAGCTGCGCGACGTCCGCGTGGAAGGCAAGCCCGTGGAGTTCATCCAGAATGAAGCCATTACCGGCAGCGAACTGGCGCGCCGCGGCGACGATCTGATCGCCATCGTGTTCCCTCAGCCTCTGGACCAAGACAAGCTCACGCACATCACATTCCGCTATTCCGGGCCGGTGATGTTTGATGCCGGCGGCGACCTGCTCTACGTGGGGGCGCGGGGAACCTGGTACCCCAACGCGGGGCCCATGTCCTCGAATTTCGATCTGACATTCGATTACCCGGAAGACTGGTCCCTGGTGGCGACGGGGCGCGAGGTGGCGAGCGAGGTGCGGGAACATCGCCGCATCTCCCGCTTTGTCACCGACAAGCCGATCACCCGGGCAGGCTTCAATCTGGGCCGGTTTGTGAGCGCTGAATCGTCCGTCGCCGGCGTGAAGATCCACGCTTATGCGGCGAAAACGGTCGAACTGCCGCTGGCAACGCGCGAAGCCCGGGCCGGCAAGTATCCTGAGCCGGCCAGGGAGGTGCGGCAGATTGCTTCCGAGGCGGCCACCACCGTCCAGTTCCTCTCCAGCGAACTCGATCCTTTTCCTTACTCCCACCTGGAAATCACCCAGCTTCCGGGACTGCTCAGCCAGTCGTGGCCGGGCCTTGTTTATCTTTCCAGCATGGCGTTTCTGGATAAGGACGAGCGCCTGGCCGCGGGCGTGCACGATCCCTACACGGAACTGCTGCTGGACAAGCTGATGCTGGCGCACGAAACCGGCCACCAGTGGTGGGGCGATGCCGTGGATTGGGTCTCCTACCGCGATGAGTGGATCATTGAAGCCCTGGCAAACTACTGCGCCCTGATGATGCTGGAGAAGGACGATCCCGCGGCAATGAAGACCGCGCTGGATTATTACCGCCAGGAACTGCTGCGCGAAACTCCGAACGGGATCATCGGCGATGCCGGGCCGGTGACGCTGGGCGCGCGCCTTACGTCCTCGAAATTTCCTGACGCCTATGAAAAAGTGCTGTACGGCCGCGGCACATGGCTTATCCACATGCTGCGCACCATGCTGCGCGAGGCCAACGGCGGGAAGGATGACGCGCCCTTCTTTGCCGCGCTGAAGTCGCTGCTGGCGCGCTCGCCCAACCACAAGATCTCCACGCACGACCTGCAACAGGCCTTCGAGCAGTCGCTGCCCAAGCCGCTGCGGTACGAAGGAAACGCCTCTCTCGACTGGTTCTTCGACAGCTGGGTGAATGGCGCATCCATTCCGCAGCTTTCCCTCGAAGGCGTCCGACTTACCCCGGCAGCCGGCAAGGTGAAGGTGCGCGGCGTAATACGGCAACGCCGCGCGGACAAGGACATGGTCACCGCGGTTCCGCTCTACGCAGTGGACCGGCTGGGCAGGATGCGGTTTCTCAACTTTGTCTTCGCCGACGATCCTAAAACCGACTTCACCCTGACGGCTCCGGCCGGCACCATGCACATTGTGCTTGATCCGGAAAACATGGTGCTGCGCCGTTAATTTTGCGGCCAACTCGCGCTCTTCTGGTAGCATTTCAGGCGTTCCACCGAACCTCAAAGATCATGCGCACAATCACTCTTCTGCTCCTTCTCTCATGCAGCCTGTTTGCCCAGAAAACCGCGGCCAACGCCGGCGGCCACACATATACGCTCAAGGCCACGCCGAAGACGGTGGCCTGGGGCTACTATGACGCGCACGCCGCGCCGGTGCTGCACATCCATTCCGGCGACACAGTGGTGTTCGATACGCTGATCACCAACAGCCCCGCCGGGCTTGAGCATGCCGGCGTTCCGCCCGACCAGGTGCAGCAAAATCTGCGCGACATCTTTAAGGAAGTCACCAACAAAGGCCCGGGCGGGCACATCCTGAACGGCCCCGTCTATATAGAAGAAGCCGAGCCGGGCGATACCCTGGAAGTGCAGATTCAAAAGATTGATCTGGCCATTCCGTATGCTTACAACGCATTTGGTCCCACGCGCGGATTTCTGCCCGAGGACTTTCCCTATCGCAAGATGAAGATCATTCCGCTGGACCGCGAGCGCATGGTGGCAAAGTTCGCGCCGGGCATCGAGATTCCGCTGCATCCCTTCTTCGGCAGCATGGGAGTGGCGCCGCCGGAATCCTATGGCCGCATTGACAGCGCGCCTCCCGGCAATCATGCCGGCAACATGGACAACAAAGAGCTGGTTGCAGGCACCACGCTTTACATCCCCGTGCATACGCCGGGTGCGCTTTTTGAAGTGGGCGATGGCCACGCAGGCCAGGGCAACGGCGAAGTGGACATCACGGCGCTGGAGACTTCGCTGACCGGCACGCTGCGTTTCATCGTGCATAAGGGCACCAACCAGAAATATCCGCGGGCGGAAACGCCCACGCACTACATCAGCATGGGCTTTCATCAGGAGCTGTACCAGGCGACAAAGATTGCTGTGCGCGAAATGATTGATTTCCTGGTGGCGGAAAAACACCTGGGCCGGGACGACGCCTACATGCTGACCAGCGTGGCCGGCGACGTGGACGTAACCGAACTGGTGGACGGGAACAAGGGAGTCCATGTGATGCTGCCCAAATCCATCTTCGTCGGCGCCGCCTCGAAATAGGCCCGGGGCTGCCACAGCGGCTTCGGATTGAATTGCCGGGGCAGCGAGTCTGCAATAATTACGGGGCATCATTCGCCTTTTCACCCGAGGAGCGCGGGCATGAGACTTCTGATCAGGTGGTTCGTCAACGCAGTTTCCCTGCTGCTTATCACGTACCTGGTCCGCGGGTTTGTAATCCACGGATTCGTGTATGCCCTGCTTGCCGCCGCGGTAATCGGCTTTATCAACGCGACGCTGGGCGCCCTCCTCAAACTGCTCACGCTGCCGCTCACATTCATTACCTTCGGGCTGTTCCTGGTGGTGGTGAACGCGGTCATGCTGAAGGTGGCGGCGGCCTTCACACCGGGATTCGAGGTGCAGACCTGGACCGCGGCGTTCATCGGCGCCATCCTGCTGAGCCTGATCTCCGGCTTCCTGCACTGGCTGATCGGCGATAAACGCAGGGAACGAGAATAGCGCGGCTAAGGCGCGGCCCGGCCCGCCGAGCGAACTCCGCGGAGCCGCTTGACCACCTTGCGCGCGTCGTTTTCCTGAAAGAGCCGAATTGCGGCGATCCCCGCCACGCCGGCGGCAATGCATTCGCTGAAATTCTCCAGAGTCACTCCGCCCAGAGCCAGCACCGGCATGGGAGGCACAGCCGCATCCGGACGGTGGCAAATCCGGCGCAGTTCTTCCAGCCCCGCAGGGTTGCGCGCTCCGGCCT
>DATIWA010000520.1:0-3219 GCA_035465515.1 Candidatus Limnocylindrales bacterium
AGGTCTGGGTAAACAGAAGGAACTTGCGGCGGTCCATAATGTCCGCCAGAGCCCCGGCCGGCAATGCAATGAGCAGAACCGGCAGACTCAAGGCTACCTGCACCAGGGAAACCCACATCGGCGAACCCGTAAGCGAAGTCATCAGCCAGCCGGTGGCGATGTTCTGCATCCAGCTTCCCGTATACGAGATTACTGCGGCAATCCACAAAGTACGGAACAACGGCTCCTGCAGGGGCGCCAGCGCCGAGCTGTGCAAGAGACCTGTGGAGGTTTGCGCGGATGCGGAGTTTTCCATGGGGCTAACGGCCCTCGGCTGCGCGGGTGCGGGCATAGACCTTCATTGGACTGTGGCCCTCACCGTCTGGTTAGCATTCTGGCTGGGAAAGGGCCACTCCTTGTTCCGCCATGACCGCGCCAGGTAAATCAGCAGTCCCACGACGATAATCACCAGCGCATAACGAATTTCTTTCATGAAGCCCGGCCGCATCAACAGAATGTACAAGAAACCGGCCATGGCCAGCAGAGCGGGAACAGGATAGAAATACATGCGAAATGGTCGTGGCGCATCCGGCCGCCGGGCGCGCAGCAGGAGCAACCCCAGAATCTGCATCAGGAACTGCACCATGATCCGGATTACAACCAGCGCCGCGATCAGGTCAGCCAGCCGAAACAGGCAAAATACCGTGGCCACGCACCCAAGGGTGAGCAGAGAAATGTGGGGGAACTGATGTTTTGAATGGAGTTTGGAATAGCTCCGGAAGTAATTGCCGTCCATGGCGGCAGCGTAAGGCACGCGCGAGTACCCCAGCATGAGCGAAAAAACGGAAGCAAAAGCCGTCCACATGATGAGGAAGGTGCCGAAGGTCGCGACCCAGTGGCCAAACGTGCGATGGAGCACGATGGACGCAATGTAAAAGCGCGTTTCCGAAGCGGCCGCCTGGTCCAGTTCCTGCCACGGCACCACACCCAGGATGCTCACATTCATCACGATATAGAGGGCGGCTACGATCAGGACGGAATAGATGATGGCGCGTGGAATGTTGCGTTCCGGCTGGCGGACCTCGGCGCCAAGGAAACAGACGTTGTAGTAGCCCCAGTAATCGTAAGTGGCAACCAGCATCGCCGCGCCCAGGCCGGTGAGAAAGCCAAATAAATGGTGGCCGTTGTTCAGGCCGTCGAAGGCGTGTGCCGGGAAACTAAAGGCCCGCGAAAACCGGAAATGCGCCAGCCCGGCGACGATGACCAGAAGCATGGCTCCGATCACCCCGGCAGAGAGATACCGGGCAATCTTGCCGACGACCGAGATTCTCCGATAAAGGAGAAACAGCGCGAGCAGCGCGGTGGCCATGGCGACAAAGGTGGCATTGCTGATGAGCAGGCGAAATTCAAAGGCTCCCAGGAAAGCCATGCCGGGAAGCGCCACGAGAAAGGTGTGGTCCACCAGAATGTGACCCAGACCCGGCCAGACATAGACGGCGTAGCGCGACAGCCCGACGCAACCGGAAGCAATGGACAGCGGAGCGCTGAAGAGGAGCTGCCAGACAAAAAGGAAAGACATCATGCGGCCAAGCTTCTTCGCGCCATAGCTCTGCTTGAGGTACTCGTAAGAGCCGCCTGCCTGGGGCATGGATGCGCCCAGCTCTGCCCACACCAGGCCGTCACACATCGCCAGCAACGCCCCGGCAATCCAACCCAGCATGGCCTGCGGACCGTGCATGGCCTGAATGATGAGGGGGATGGTGATAAACGGGCCCACCCCGATCATGTCGATCATGTTGAGCGCGGTAGCTTCACGCAGCCCCATCTCACGCGCCAGCCGGGGCAGGGGAAGAAGGGTCTGATCCGGCGCCGCGCTCATGTTTTTTTCATCGCTCAAGAGATTCGTCCCGTTCGGCTCAGTGCCCGGCGCTCAGCAGGTTAGTCATCAAACGGATCGCTCCAGGCACTCCGGCGGGCAGTTGCCGGAAGAAGGCGTAACCGGAATAGATGTAGATGCCCTTCCCATAGTGGGCCAGCAGAAGGCCGCCTTTCTGTGGCGGTTCGCCCGGATCATGACTGGAGAGAAGCGGCGTGAATTTGGGGTCCCACTGGGACATAAAGTAGAGTCCGCGCTCCTGCACCCAGCCGTCGAAGTCCCTGGAGGTGATTTTGTTCGGATAGGAAAAGATGCGGTCCTGCGGCGCGAGAATTTGCACCGGCTGCTCCTCCACCGAGACGCGCTCCCTGCTCATGGTGGCGGGGTAAGGCGTGTAGTGCCCTTCGTTGAATATCCCGATGCTCTGGTTATACTGCACCACGAGCGTGCCGCCGCGGCGGACATAATCCAGCAACCGGTGGTTTTGTTCACGCACGTCAGTGCGCACATCATAGGCGCGGATGCCGGTTACGATTGTGTCATAGCGGGCAAGGTCGCCTGACGCCAGCTCCTGGGGTGAGATCAGGCTGATGTTCAGACCGACGCTCCTGAGCACCGCGGGAATCTCGTCTCCTGTGCCCATAATGTAGCCGACGTTGAGCCTGGGCGGCAGCTTCACATCCACCGCCTGGACCTTCTCGGTGGCAAAGCGGTAAGCGTAGTACGAATCGAGATCAGGCCGGGTGATGAGCTTAAAACCTTCCTCGTACTGCCTGCCTTTGTAGTCGGCGACCGCGGTCACCTGGTAGGTTCCTTCGCGGAGGTCGCGCGGCTTCACCTCGAAGCTGTAATTTCTCACGTCCCCCTCGCGGTCAAGATCCACATTCAGGGATGCAGGCTCAACGCTCCATCCTTGCGGCACCTTCAATCGAAGGACGGCGTGCACGGGATCCTGCACATTGCTGCGAACGCTGACGGCGATCTGAGGTTTGCCGGAACCGCCCACCGCTGCAACCGCGACCGGGTTGGTCAGCAGCACAGAGATTGCCGGACCGACGGCAAGAGGGCGCTCGGATTGTCCGAGCGCAGGATCAACGAACTTGACTTTGGCGACGGCCGAAATCCTGCTCACCGCCTTGCCGTTGCCTTGCCCGAGTGAAAATGTGGCGCTTGCGTGCACAGGGTACGGCGCCCAGGGCTCCGTTAACAGACTGGGATCGCTAACGGTGTAAACAGTGTCTGTTTGCGGATTGCCGCGGGTGAAATAAGGCTGGGTGTATTTCGCGCTCTCCGGCGCCGTCACTCTGAATTTCACGGCCCAGACTTCGCCGGCGTTCATCGCATGCTGGTCCTCTTTTTCAGAA
>DATIWA010000521.1:0-2331 GCA_035465515.1 Candidatus Limnocylindrales bacterium
CGATCCCAGCTCCAATGGCTTCTGGTACACGGCGAACACCGGCGTCTCAATCCAACGCTGCACCGGCGGCGTGAACTGCCGGGCGCAGGATTTTGTGATGGTGATTGACAACTGCACGGGCCCGTCGTGCCACAATAATATCGGCGGTGACAACAGCGCCTTCTATACGCCTTACATGCTCGACCCCCGCGATCCCGCCAGGGTCCTGGTGGGCACCTGCCGCGTCTGGCGCGGCCAGGCGGATGGCAGCGGCTGGCCGGGAGTCAATAACGCCAACGCTCTCAGCGCCAATCTCGACAACGGCTCCAATGCCGCCTGCGCCGACAACCACATGATTTCCGCCCTGGCTGCGGGAGGCCCTGCGGCCCCCAGCGGCGCTTCGAGCGTGATCTATGCCGGACGCACTGACGGTCGCATCTTCGTCAGCGTTGCGGCGGAAAGCGGCCCTGCCACTTTCGCTGACCGCAGCGCCAGGCTGATCTCCGGCGGCTATAAAATCAGCGGCATCGCGGTGGACCAGAATGATCCCAGCGGCAGCACTGCGGTGGCCGTGGTCATGGGTTTCGGCGTTGGGCATGTGTGGCGGACCAGTGACGCCGGCGCAACCTGGAACAACATCAGCGGGACCGGCCCCGCCGCCCTTCCGGACGCCCCAGCGGATTCCGTCCTGATCGACCCTGTCAATTCGGCCCACGTGTTTGTCGGGACCGACGTTGGCGCCTTTGAAACTACAGACGGCGGGGCCAGCTGGTCGGAAGTGGCCGGCGGCCTGCCCAGCGTCCCCGTCAACCGCCTTATGGTCCTGGATGCGCCGGGCATCCGGAAATTGCGCGCCGCAACTTATGGCCGGGGCATGTGGGAACTCGCCCTGCCGCCCGCGGCTTTCTTCCGTCTGGAACTTGCGCCCGGCGCCAGTTCAACCGCTACTCTTGGCACCGGGCAGCAGGCCTCTTACAACCTGGTGCTCACCGCGAACAACGGTTTCGCCGGCACGGTGAATCTTGCCTGTGCAGGCGTTCAGGGAGGCCCGGCTTGCGGCATTTCCCCGGCGGTCATCAACTTTAACGGCGGCGCCGGCACAATTCCCGTCACCGTCACGCTCAGCATGCAACAGGCCCGCAACGCCGTTCCCTTTCATCCCGGTCGTGGCTGGCCGGTTGTGGCCGCGCTTTTTGCCGGCGTTTTATGCTGCTCGGCCAAAAAATCCAGGCACGCTGCTTTGATTGTGCTTGCGGTTTGCCTTGCCGGCGGTATCAGCGCCTGCGGCGGCATCAAGAGCAATCCTGCCGTGAGCAGCGTCCCTTCTTTGCCGTCTGCCGGCGCCAGCGTCATGGTTACCGCCTCCAGCGGGGGCGCGGTCCAGAGTCTTACTCTCGCGTACACGGTGCGGACAAACTAGGAACGCGCTCCGGCACCTCCGCTCCCGCCGGAAATCCCCGTCCTGCTTCTCAAGACGACCTCTCGTTTGTGTGATTCCCATCACCTACCCGGCTTTTAAGGCATCCGATAATGAGCGGAAGGAAGGAGCTTTGTGATGACTACCCGGACGAGATTACTGGTTGCGGGCGCCGCTGCCGGACTTTTTGGCGCGTATGAATTGCTGCTTAAACCGCGCATGTTCCGCTGGGGCGCAACTCCGGAAGAGTTTTCCCGCACCTGGCCCGGCGATGAACTCACCCCGCAGGCCCAGGGGATTTGCACGCGCGCCGTCACCATCAACGCCGCGCCCGAACAGGTCTGGCCGTGGCTCATGCAGATCGGTCAGGACCGCGCCGGCTTCTACAGTTATAGCTGGGTGGAGAACCTCTTTCGCGCCGGAATGCACAATACGTATGAGCTGGTGCCGGAGTGGCAGGAGCGTCACGTGGGCGACGATCTCTGGCTGGCGGCCAAACATCGCTATGGCGGCCGCGCACGTATGACCATTGTGCGCCTGGAGCCGTACCGCGCCATGGTCACCGTGGCTTACGGCGATCGCGAAGCAGCGCTGAATGCGCGCTGGGCTCCCCATGGAAGCTGGAACTTCCTGCTGGATCCTCTCCCCGACGGCCGCACAAGGTTCATCATGCGCAGCGTGCTGCCGGAGAGGTTTTCTTTCCCTGAGCGCCTTGCCGCCTCGTTTTTCTGGGACCCCAGCCACTTCATCATGGAACGCAAGATGATGCTCACCATCAAGCGCCTGGTGGAGGAAAAACAAGCCAGGCTGCCGCTCGAAGACAAGGAAGCAGCGCGACTCTGGGCGTCCGGAACCTGAGGAGAAGCGCCGTTGGCCTAACCGGCTAAGACATGAGCCTCTTGAAAATCCGGAAAAAGAGTTGTTCCGCACCGGCG
>DATIWA010000522.1:0-6543 GCA_035465515.1 Candidatus Limnocylindrales bacterium
GATCATTACGGAAAAGGCCTCAACGCGCATTGCCCGCTTTGCTTTCGAATATTCCCGCCGCGAGAAGCGCAAAAAAATTCATGCCATCCACAAGGCCAACATCATGAAAATGAGTGACGGCCTTTTCCTGCGCTGCTGCCGCGACGTTGCGAAGGAATACCCCGAGATCACCTACGCCGAACACATCATTGACAACACCTGCATGCAACTGGTGATGAATCCCTACCAGTATGACGTGCTGGTGATGGAAAATCTGTATGGCGACATCGTCTCCGACCTCTGCGCCGCGTTCGTGGGCGGGCTGGGCCTGGTGCCGGGCGCGAACCTGGGCGATGGCTGCGCCATATTTGAGGCCGTGCATGGGTCGGCTCCGGACATTGCGGGAAAAGACCTGGCCAATCCCACCGCCGTGCTGCAATCCTCCGTCCTGATGCTCCGTCATCTGCGCGAAGTGGAAGCCGCGGACAGAATCCAAGCGGCGCTGGAGAAGACTTACAAAGAGAAAGCGCACATTACGCGCGATGTGGGCGGCACGGCGGGGACAAGCGAATTTACCGATGCGCTGATCGCCAATATGGAAAACGTGGCGGTGGCCACCACCCGGTAAGACCGGCTGGTGTTTTTCATTTTGCAGGACCCGAGAAAACCAATGCACCTGACAAAAATTACCCTTCTCATTGCTCTTTTCACCTTCATAGGCTGTAGCCAGAATACAAAACCATTTCCGCCGCAAACCACAGCGTCGGCAAACTCCTCATCCGCTGCGCCGGCGGCGCCCGCGGAGCCAGCATCTCCCGCGGAACCAGCGGCGCCCGCGGCCGACCCGGCTTCCACGGGAAGCGTAAGCGGCGTAATCAACTTCAAGGGCGCCCTGCCCAGGCTCCCCTCTCTGGACATGAGCGCGGATCCCATGTGTCCACAGGATCCCCAGCCGGCGGAGACCGTGATGGTCAAGAACGGCAAGCTGGCCAACGTCTTCGTGTACGTGAAGGAAGGTTTGCATGGCTCGTTCCCCGCGCCCTCCCAGCCTGCGACACTCGACCAGAAAGCGTGCCGTTATATTCCCCGAATGCTGGGAGTGATGGTGGGCCAGCCGTTCAAGATTACAACCGATGACCAGGCAATCCACAACGTTCATCCCATGCCCAGCAAGAACCCGCAGTGGAATGAAACCCAGATGCCGGGGGACAAGCCGATCGTAAAGAAGTTCGAGCATCCGGAAATGATGATTCCGATGCAGTGCAACCAGCACCCCTGGATGCGGGCCTACGTGAACGTAATGCCGAATCCGTTCTTCGCGGTCAGCGGGCCGGACGGCTCTTTTGAAATCAAGGACCTGCCTCCCGGCGAGTACACGATTGCCGCTGTCCATGAGCGCTTTGGAGAAAAGACCATGAAGGTCAAAGTGGCGCCCAAACAGAGGGCCAAGGCGGATTTCGAGTACTCCGCGGGAAAATGAAGCTGCGGATGTTGCCGTTTTGCGGCAACGTCGCGGAAAGCGGATGATAAAATAACAAGTTTCAAGGAGCTGTTCTGACCCCCACCAGCTACAACGCCGCTCATCATCGCTTTACTGTTTTCGTGGCTGTTCTTGCCTTTCTGCTGCTGATCGCCGGCGGACTGGTTACCAGCAACAATGCCGGCCTGTCCGTGCCGGACTGGCCCACTACATTCGGCTCGATCTACCGCATGCCGCGGATGGTCGGCGGGGTGAAATTCGAGCACGGTCACCGGATGGTCGCGGAAGCCGTCGGGCTTCTCACCATCATCGCCGCCGTGTGGACGTGGATCGTGGACAAGCGGCGCTGGATGCGCGGGCTGACCATTGGAGCTGTCCTGGGCGTGATTTTCCAGGGCGTGCTGGGCGGTCTGACGGTGCTGAATTTCCTGCCGCCGGCCATTTCCGCGGCCCATGGAGTGGTAGGGCAGACCATGTTTTGCGTTCTGGCGTCCATCGCCGTGTTTACCAGCCGAAGCTGGCTGGAAGAACCTTCCGTAAAGATCGGCCGCAAGGACGCCAACCCGCTGATCCGCCATTCCTGGATGCTGGTCGGCTTCATCTACATGCAACTGATCCTGGGCGCGGCCTTTCGCCATGTGTGGACCAAGTGGGGGCCCATGGGGTCCAACCACTGGCCGGTCGAGAAGATCGAACACACGTTTCTCTATCCCCACATCCTGAATGCCTTGTTCGTGGCGGGATTGGTCCTGTACGTAAGCCTGAGAGCCATCACCAAACACCGGGACATCCCCCACCTGCGGCGGCCTGCCCTCTGGATGCTGATACTGCTGGTGGTGCAACTGGTTCTTGGAACCGGCGCCTACGTTGTCCGGGTGGTCCAGGGAGTCAATGCAGTGCAGCCGACGCTGGGCCTGGTCAGCGTGACGGTGACCCATCTGGGAGTGGGCGCGCTGATTCTTGCGCTTGCGGTGATTATTACCATTCAGTCTTACCGCCATTCCGGAGAGCCGGCGGAGGTTCTTCCCTTTCAACCCCGGCGCGAGGTGGCAAACGCATGAGCAGCGCCCAGCAGATCGTCGCACCTGAGCCGCAGCCCGTCGCACCCCAGGTTGCGGTTCCCGCCACGGTTGCAAAGCCCTCTCTGCTGGGCGACTACGCCCAGTTGTTCAAGGTCCGTGTGACGGCCCTGATCGTGGTAACGGCGTGGGCCGGCTTCTTCATGGGAGCCGCGAGAAGCCAGGTTTCGTCGCTTTCCTGGACGCTGGTCACCGCGCTTTGGGGAATCGGACTTACCTGCGCCGGATCGGCTGCGTTGAATGAAGTCATAGAGCGCCGGGTTGATGGGCTGATGAAACGCACCCGCAACCGTCCGCTGCCCGCGGGCAGAATGGACGTGACTTCCGGATTGATTGCCGGCACGACTGCGACCGTGCTGGGTTCGGTTTCCCTGGCTTTGACCACCAACGTGCTCACGGGTGTGCTGGCATTTCTGACCGCGGCCACCTACCTTGCCCTGTACACGCCGCTGAAAAAAGTTTCTCCCATATCGACATTCGTGGGCGCATTCCCCGGAGCCATGCCGCCTCTGCTCGGCTGGACGGCGATTCGCGGCAGAGTGGAGCCGGAAGCAATCATTCTTTTCCTGATCGTGTTCTTCTGGCAGTTCCCGCACTTCCAGGCCATTGCCTGGATGTACCGCGACCAGTATGAAGCGGCCGGAATCAAGATGCTGCCGGTGGTGGACAAAGCGGGCCACAGCGTGGTCCGGCAAATGCTCGCCTACTGCTCTGCGCTGCTCCCCGTGAGCCTGATGCCGGCTTTGCTGCGCATGTCAGGCCGCTACTATATGGCCGGCGCACTGCTTCTGGGACTGGCGCTGCTTTACTTTGTGTTCCGTCTGGCGCGGACCAAGCTGCCCACCACTGATCCTGATTCACGCCGGCTGGCACGCCGTCTTTTGCAGGCGTCCGTGATCTACCTGCCCCTGCTTTTTGCCCTGATGATGATCAACGTGGTGCGTTCATAATGGCTACTGCTCTTGAGAACACGGCATTGACTCCATCCTCCTCGGGCCGGACTTCCGTCATCCAGGTGGAGAACCTCCGCCACAGCTATGGCAAGCGAACGGCCCTGAACGGCATTTCCTTCTCGGTTAATTCCGGCGAGATCTTTGCGCTGCTGGGCCCCAATGGCAGCGGTAAAACCACGCTCTTCCGCATTCTTTCCACGCTGATGCTGCCGGGCGGCGGGCGCGCGCTGGTGGCCGGCTTTGACGCCGCCACACAACCCGACGAAGTCCGCAGGCGGATTGGAGTGGTCTTCCAGGCGCAGAGCGTGGACATCAAGCTGACCGCGGCGGAAAACCTCTGGCACCAGGGACATCTTTATGGCCTGCACGGCAGCGAACTCAAGGCCCGAATCGCTGAGATGCTGGGACGTGTGGGCCTGGGCGACCGCGCCAATGACCGCGTGGAAACTTTTTCCGGAGGCATGCAGCGGCGGGTGGAACTGGCCAAGGGCCTGATGCACCGCCCCAGCGTGCTGCTGCTGGATGAGCCCACGACCGGGCTTGATCCCGGCGCTCGCCGCGATCTCTGGCAGTATCTGCATGAGCTGCGCACCCAGGAACATGTTTCCATCATTGTGACGACGCACCTCATGGAAGAAGCAGAGCGCTGCGACCGCTTGGCGATCGTCAACGCGGGGCAGATTGTTGCCCTGGGCACGCCGGCGGAGCTGCGCAGCCAGATCGGCGGCGACGTGATCCTGCTGGAGACGGAGAATGCGCCGTCACTGGCCGCCCGCATCGAACAGAAATTTTATGCTGCGGGTACGGTGATGGACGGAACGATACGCATGGAAAGGAAGGACGGGCATCGTTTTGTCACCGATCTTGTGGAGGCGTTCCCGGGGGAGATTCAGTCCATTTCCGTAAGCAAGCCGACGCTGGAAGACGTTTTCATTGACCGGACGGGCCATCGTTTCTGGACCCAATCAGATCGTGAGCAGGAAAAGCAGGAGAAGAAATAATGGCGCAAGCAGCTGTCACCAGCCCCACGATGGTCACGCCAAGGGTCAACCCTTTGCTGCCGGCCTTCACCCTGTGGTGGCGGGAGGTGGTGCGTTTTTATCGCCAGCCGGCGCGCGTGGTCGGCGTGATTGTTTCGCCGCTGCTGTTCTGGGTGGTGATCGGCGCAGGGTTCGGCACTTCCCTGCATACGGGAGCAACCGGCACGGGAAGTTTTCTGGTCTATTTTTTCCCCGGCGCGCTGATCATGATCGTTCTGTTCACTTCCATTTTCACCATGATGTCGGTGATTGAAGACCGCAATGAAGGCTTTTTGCTCTCGGTCATGGTGGCTCCGGTGCATCGCTCCGGCATTGTGCTGGGAAAAGTGCTTGGAGGAACCACGCTTTCCACTGTCCAGGGGCTGCTGTTTCTGGTGTTTGCGCCCCTGATCGGCATTTCTATCGGGCTGGAGCAGTTTCTCATCGTGGCGCTGGTGACATTTCTGGTGGCTTTTGCCCTGACCGCGCTGGGTTTCGCCATCGCCTGGCGCATGGAATCAGCCCAGGGATTTCACGCCATCATCAATCTCTTTCTCATTCCACTCTGGATGCTTTCCGGCGCGCTGTTTCCCGTGAGCGGCGCCAGCGGATGGATCAAGCTGCTGATGCGCATTAATCCGCTAACGTACGGCATGGATGCGCTGCTGCTCACGCTGTTCCCCGGCGCAACGCGGCAAACCACGCTTCCGCTGTGGTCTTCCATAGCCGTGCAGGGGGCGTTTGCTCTGGTGGTATTCATTGCCGGATTTGTGATCGCGAACCGGCGAAGCACGGCGCCCGCAGCCTGAGAATGACCGACTACAGCATCTTCCCCGCGCTGAATGCCTCGCTGAACGGCGCCAGCGCGGTGCTGATCGTGACCGGCCGTTCGCTGATTCGCAACGGAAAAGTGCGCTGGCATCGCGCCTGCATGATCGCGGCGGTGGTCACATCCACGGCTTTTCTGGCCTGCTATCTCTATTACCATGCGCACGTGGGCTCCGTGCACTTTCCGGGGCGAGGCTGGGCCAGACTCATCTATTTCAGCATTCTGGCGTCGCATACGCTTCTGGCCGCGACGGTGCCGGTGCTGGTGGTGCTTTCGCTGACCTTTGCCTTGCGCAAGCGATTCGACCGGCATCGCCGGATCGCCCGCTGGACCTATCCCGTGTGGCTTTATGTTTCGGTGACGGGAGTGGTGGTTTATATAATGCTCTACCGGATTTACGGCGCCCATGGCTGAGCCTGGCGCACAGCGAAGAAAAGTCGACAAATGGGCCCGCTTATAGTTTAATAAGACGCGCCCTGCTGGTATATTTGCGTGAAATTCATTAAGGAAACGTTCTCTCATGGCAAAGAGTGTTAACAAGGTGATTCTGATAGGAAATCTGGGCAAAGACCCTGAAATCAAGTACACGCCCAGCGGAACGCCGGTGGCCAAGTTCAGCCTGGCGACAAACGAGCGCTATAAGGACAAGTCGGGTGAGTGGCAGGACCGCACGGAATGGCACAACATTGTGGCCTGGCAGCGGCTGGCGGAGATCGTGGGCGAATACGTAAAGAAGGGATCCAAGCTCTATATTGAGGGCCGCCTGCAAACCTCGAGTTGGGAAGACAAACAGAGCGGCGAGAAAAAGTATCGCACCGAAATCGTCGTGAGTGACCTGGTGCTGCTGAGCGGTCGCGGTGAGGGCGGCGGGGACAGCGAGGGCCGCTTCTCGCGGGGCGCTGCGGCATCATCCATGGACCAGCGGCAGGCCCATGCCGACGACATGTCCCAGGGCGCCGAGATTACCGACGAAGACATTCCTTTTTAAGCTTCCGCTGTTCAGACTTTCTTCCATGGCTGCCCCCTGCCAAGGGGGCAGCCACCCGGATACGCTTACCAGAGAACTCCCCAGACAGGTTTGTCTCCGCCTGCGGCTGCGTGCGCGATTTGGCTAGTGAGTTGCTTTCAAAGGGAAAAACAGCCAGCCGGCAAGGAGTTCCTTTTGGGAAACCAGCCTTTGCTCGAAGGATAGCCAGAAAACCCA
>DATIWA010000523.1:0-4697 GCA_035465515.1 Candidatus Limnocylindrales bacterium
GATAAACAGCCCTACGCCATACTGCCGCCCGCCATGACCGACGGCGCACACGGCGCAGCGAGCGACACCAACCCGCCGCCTTTCGCCACGGCGGCAGTGGCAGATGCGGCCGAAACCGACCTTTTCCCGACCTTCAACTCATTCTTGCTCACGGGCGCCACGGGTCTTCCGGCCAAGTCAATTGATACGCGGCTTGCCAACGTCAACAGCCTGGCCAACGGTGTTTATCCCATCACGCCGGCCGTACCCTACGACGCTTACACCGGAGACTCGGTGCACCGCTTTTACCAGATGTGGCAGCAGTTTGACTGCAGCGCCGCCGCGGCGACCAGAGAGAATCCCAGCGGATGCCGTGCCGATCTGCTTCCTTTTGTTGAAACCACCATTGGCACGGGCAACACAAAGACGACGCAGCCAGCCGGTTTTAACCAACTCACCACCGGTGAAGGCTCAAATTCGATGGGCTTTTACAACATGGCCGAAGGCGACGCGCCTTATCTGCGCTCGCTGGCCGACGGCTACAACTCCAGCGACAACTTTCACCAGTCGGTGATGGGCGGCACCATGGTGCAGCACCTGATGCTGGGGTACGCTGACCTGCTGTGGTTCAGTGATGGCAAGGGCAATCCTGTGGCGCCACCCAGCACACAGATTGAAAATCCCAATCCGCTGCCGGGAACAAATAATTTCTTTACCCGGGACGGCGGCGGCGCCAACTACAGCAACTGCTCTGACCTCACGCAGCCCGGCGTCGCGCCGATTGTGAGCTACCTGCAATCCCTGCCAAAGGCCATCAATCCCAACTGCGAGCCGGGTCATTTCTATGGGTTCAATAACATCAGCCCGCGGTTCAATGAGGACGGCACTCTGAGCGCCTCGGCAACAACCCTTCCCGCATCGAACGTGCGCCACATTGGCGATGAACTCATGGAGAAGGGGATTTCATTCACTTTTTATGGCGGGCACTGGGACCGCGCCGTGGCGCACCAGCCGAACGCCTATTGCAACATCTGCAACCCCTTTCAGTACGCGAACGACATCATGAGTGACCCGGCAAAACGCGCCGCCCACATTCAGGATGCAACGAAGCTGCATGAGGCGATCAGGAATGGGACGCTGCCGGCCATTTCGTATGCGAAACCCGATGGCCTGGTGGACGGCCACCCCGCCTCGTCCAAGCTCGACCTGTTCGAAGGCTTTGTGAAGAAAATCGTTACCGAGCTGCAGGACAACCGCGATTTGTGGAAAGAGACGGCCGTGTTTGTGACCTTTGACGAAGGCGGCGGCCTCTATGATTCCGGCTACATCCAGCCGCTGGATTATTTCGGCGATGGCCCGCGCATCCCCATGATCGTGGTGTCGCCGTTCTCCCGGGGCGGCAGGATTTCACACGTTTATTCCGACCACGTTTCCATCCTGAAGTTCATCGAGAAGAACTGGGGACTCAAGCCGATCACGGGTCGCAGCCGCGACAACCTGCCCAACCCGGTGGCTGCGCGCAGCAATCCTTACGTTCCGCTCAACAGCCCGGCCATAGGAGACCTGTTTGATCTGTTCAATTTCGATCATGCGGAATTGGGCGGAGATTAGCCGATGTTTTGATCAGACAGGCAAAAATAAATCGCCGGTCAGGAAAACCAGCCTGGCCGGCGATTTTTTGGGGGGAGAAGACGAACTCAGCGCCGTGCTTGCGCCTGCGATACCAGGTGGTAATTTCGCCAGGTCAGGAAACCCTCCCATCCGGCAATGGCGAAGGGAACAATGCGTTCGAGTTTATGGTGATGAGTGCGATGGGCGACATACATTCCCCCGGCCAGCAGGGCAAAACTGCCTGCCGCATAGACGGCTGCGCCGGGGCGGGACTGCACGAAGGGCCGCGCCAGCGGATTCATCTCATGGAAGCCGGGCAGGCCGAGGCCCTTTTGTGTGGAAAGGGAATCGCCGGTCAGCGTGACGGCCAATGCGCTGAGCGCGAACGAATTTTTCAGATCGAAAAATCTGTGCGGCCGTTCCGGGGAAACCGGCGTGACGATCGCCGGGATGGCAACCGGCGGCGCCGGAGGCAGGGCCGCAGCGACGGTGATGGCGGGCTGGGCCGGCGTATCGCCGTCATCGGCAACCGCAAATGAGGTAAGCGAAGCCAGAAGCATCGCGCATGCAATAGCGAGTTTCACGCAGAATTCCCCTTTTGGTTGCCGGAGGCCGGTCTAATTGGAAAGTTGAAAGAATTGTTGCCGCAGGACGGACAAGGGAGAATAAGGTCCAATACTCAGTTCGGCAGGGTTAGGGGCCTTAGGGGAGTGGGAAAATCTTTTCACTGCAAAGTATGAAGGCACACGGATCGGATTACCTGTGATCAATGGGGCCGAGTCGTTTTGACATCAAAGTACATCTAACTTCATATGGCCAATGACGTGAGAGACGAAACGGAGCGCGCGAGCAGCCTCATGCCGGCGATCTTTCTGGCGCACGGCTCGCCTTTTCTGCTGGATGATGAACTTTGGACGGGCGAGTTGAGGTCCTGGGCGGACAAAATGCCGCGCCCGCGCGGCATCCTGATGGTTTCGGCGCACTGGGAAGAGCGCCCTGTCACGCTGGGCGCTACGACGACCGTGCCGCTGGTGTATGACTTCTACGGCTTCCCGGAAAAGTATTACCAGGTGCAGTATCCGGCGCCGGGAGCGCCCTGGCTGGCGCAGCGGGTACGCGAGTTGCTGGGGAAAGAGCGTGTGGGGGAGGATCCCGGACGCGGCCTGGACCACGGAGCCTATATTCCGCTGAAGGCCATGTATCCGCAGGCCGACGTCCCGGTGCTGCAGATTTCCATTCCCACGCAGGACCCGAAGGCGCTCTTCTCGCTGGGGCGCGCGCTGGCCCCGCTGCGCGAAGAGGGCGTTCTGGTCGCGGGCAGCGGATTTCTGATTCACAACCTGCGGCTGTTTACCTTCCGTCCCACGGCGCCTCCGGCATGGGCCCATGAGTTCGACCACTGGGCGGCCGGCGTCTTCGCCCGCAAAGACGCAGACGAGCTGCTGGACTACAAATCCAAGGCCCCGGCCGTAGGCATCGCTTTGCCGACGCAGGAGCATTTTTTGCCTTCGATCGTAACGATGGGTATCGCGAGCGGCAAGGAAGAGAAGGTGAGCTTCCCGATTACCGGATTTGTCGGCGGGCCGCACACCAGGCGCTCCGTGCAGTTCGGGTAAGTTCGCTGGAAGAGGGCGGGGCACGGTCTTTGACTGTGGCCCCTTTTTTGCGGACGGATTGTTCGCGCCTCTACTCTTCCAAAGTGGAAAGATCGCCGACCTCGCGGCCGAGCTCCTGGGCCTTCAACAGGCGCCGGATGATCTTGCCGCTGCGGGTCTTGGGAAGCTTGTCCGGGAAGGCAATTTCCGAAGGCACGGCAATTGAGCCCAGCGTATGGCGCACATGGTCTTTCAACTTGGCTTCCAGTTCCGGCGAAGCGTTGTGGCCGATGCGCAGAATGACAAAGGCCTTGATGTTTTCACCCTTGATCTCATCCGGACGGCCAATGACTGCGGCCTCCGCGACGGCGGGATGGCTGACCAGCGCGCCTTCCACGTCCGCGGTGCCGATGCGGTGTCCGGCGACGTTGAGCACATCGTCGGCGCGGCCCACCACCGTGAAGTAACCGTCTTCATCGCACACGGCGACGTCCCCGGTGGTATAGGCATTGGGTACCTTTCCCCAGTCCTGCGCGTACCGGGCGGGGTCACCGTACACGGTGCGGAACATGTGGGGGAAGGGACGACGCAGCACCAGCAGCCCGCCTTTGTTGGGCGGCATCTTGTTGCCCTGCTGGTCCACCACTTCAGCGACCACGCCGGGCAGGGCCTTGCCGGCCTTGGCGGGGCGCTGCGGGAAGGTGCACATGGTGCCCAGGCAGGGCCCTCCGGTTTCGGTTTGCCACCAGTTGTCGGCCACGAAGCCGGTTTTGCCGTTGCCGCAGATTACGCGATACGACCATTGCAGGGCTTCCGGGTTGAGCGGCTCGCCGGCGCAGGTGAAGAGGCGAATACTGCTGAGGTCATACTTCTTTGGCAGCTCATCGCCGTGACGCATGAACATGCGGACGGCAGTCGGCGCGGTGAAGATCACCGACGCACGATATTTTTCCACGACTTCCCAGGCGACCCCGGGATTGGGATAGTCAATGGCGCCTTCACGGAACAGAGTGGTGGCCCCGGCAAGCAGCGGAGCATAAACGATGTAAGAATGTCCCACGACCCAGCCGATGTCGGAGGTGCAAAAGAAGACATCGTCGTCGCGGATGTCCCAGAAGCGCGTCATGTGGTAGTAAATTCCAACGCCGTAGCCGCCATGCACGTGGACCACGCCCTTGGGTTTGCCGGTGGTGCCGCTTGTATAAAGGATATAGAGAGGATCTTCCGCATCCATCACTTCGGCGGGGCACTCGGTTTTCTGGGCGTTGACCAGTTCATAGAAATCAACTTCGCGCGGACCAAGCTCGGGTGGAGGCGTGCCGCGCCGCCAGACAACAACCTTGTCCACGATCTCCAGGCCGGCGATGGATTCTTCCACGATGGAGCGCAACGGTACGCGCTTCCCGCGGCGATAGGTGAAGTCGGCGGTCAGGATGACGCGGGCCTGGGCATCTTCGATCCGGCTGCGCAGGGCCTGGACGCTGAAGCCGGCGTATACCACGGAATGCACCG
>DATIWA010000524.1:0-5194 GCA_035465515.1 Candidatus Limnocylindrales bacterium
ATGTCCATCTTCTTTTTGCCGCGATAGACGGTGACGGTCACGGTATCGCCGGCGCGATGGTTCTGCATCACGTGGGAAAGCTCCTGCTGGTCTTCAATGGAATCGCCATTGATTGCCACGATGAGATCGCCGCCGATCATGATGGGCATGTTGCCCAGGTAGGCGCGCTCATCGCCGCCGCGTAATCCGGCGCGGTCCGCCGCGCTGCCCGGCACCACGCGCACAATCAGCAATCCCGAATCCGCCGCCAGCCCCATCTGCGCCGCCAGATCAGGACCGATGGGAAGAGTCGCCACGCCCAGCGTGGGGTAGCGCGCCCGGCCCAGGTGGACAAGGTCATCAAGCACGGCCTTGGCCGTATTGATGGGGATGGCAAAGCCGATGCCGGCGCTTTGCTCCGCGCCGCCGGTCAGGATCATGGAGTTGATCCCGATCACCTGTCCTTTGGAGTTGAGCAGCGGACCGCCGGAATTGCCGGGGTTGATGGCCGCGTCCGTCTGGATGGCTTCATCAATAAACCCGTGCTGCCCGCGCACGGAACGGATGGAGCTGATGATCCCGCGCGTCATGGTGCCGCTGAGGCCGAAAGGATTGCCGATGGCAAATACCTTCTGCCCCACCACCAGGCTCTTGGAGTCGCCGATCTCCGCCGCCGGCACATCTCTGGTGGGAATCTGGATCACGGCCAGGTCATGCGGCGGGTCCACGCCCACAATCTGCGCCTTGTATTTTTTCTTGTCGCTGGTGGTCACTTCCAGCTGCCGCGCGTTTTCAATCACGTGATAGTTGGTCAGGATGTGGCCTTCACGATCAATCACAAAGCCTGATCCCATGCCCTTCTGCGGCACCGGACCATAGAAAAAATCGAACGCGACCGCCGTGGACGTGATGTTCACCACCGAAGGCAGCGCCTTTTTGTAAACCGCGATGTTGAGCTGCTCTTCCGGGTCCAAACTCGGCGGCCCGGCGGCTTCCGTCAGCGGAACATGGACGGGGCGCGTGACCCACGAAGGGGAAAGCGGCCCGCGCAAGTAGGTGGTCAACAGATAAAAACTGGCCACAAAGAAAATAATCAGCAACAGGGGACGCAGCGACTTCATTCCTCACCTTTCAAAAGCCATACGCTTGGCCTGCACCTTGAGCTCGGCGTAGATTCTCTCCACCTGCTGCCGTGTCAGCTCCAGCGGCCCGGAGTTGTCAATCACAAAGTCCGCTCGCCGGACTTTTTCCTCGTCGCTCAGCTGGGCCTTGCTGCGGCGCTCCACCTCGCCGCGCGCCAGCGACTCAGGCATTGCGGCGCGCCGGGCGTAGCGGGCAACTTTCTGCTCCGGCTTGCAGGTGACTACAATGATTTTATCGAATCGCGCCTTTGCTCCGGCTTCCAGAATCAGGGCTGCCTCCACGATGGCCACGGCGTAAGGCTCTGTGGCGCCGATCTGCCGCATCCACTGCTCCTGGCGGCGAATCACGGCGGGATGAACAATCTTGTTCAGCTCGGCCACGCGGCCGCCGTCAAAGGCCGCCGCGGCCAGCCGCGGACGGTCAATTTCTCCGTCCGGCCTGACAATTTCCGGGCCAAATTTTTCCACCAGCTCCTGATAGATGGGCTCGCCGGGACGGTAAAGCTCATGCGCAATGGTATCGGCCTCAATCACGTGCGCGCTCATGTCAGAAAACATTTTTCCCACGGTGGATTTGCCGCAGGCAATGCCGCCGGTCAGGCCAACGCGCACCATGCCGCTTACCTCGCGCCCCGGCGCATTGTGTACGCCTTGATGGTGTTGGACATAAGCATGGCAATGGTAAGCGGCCCCACGCCGCCCGGCACAGGCGTCATGGCCCCCGCCACTTCGGCCACCCGGGGATGAACGTCGCCCGCCAGCACCCAGCCTTTTTCGGCAAAGGTCTTTTCCCGCGCGGCGTCTCCCGCGAACAGCCGGGCGAACTCTTCGCGGGTGGAAACGCGGTTGATGCCCACGTCAATCACTGTCGCGCCCGGCTTGACAAAGTCTTCCGTGATGGCGCCGGCGCGGCCCATTGCGGCCACCAGAATGTCCGCCTGCCGGGTCAGCACGGCCAGGTCGCGGGTTTTGGAGTGGCAGATGGTCACAGTGGCGTCATGATTCAACAGCAGCAGCGCCATGGGCCGGCCCACCACCATGCTGCGCCCCACCACCACGGCATGTTTGCCCGCAATCACAATGTTGCTCCGCCGCAGCATCTCCAGCACTCCGGCGGGCGTGCAGGGCGTCAGGCCGGGACGCTGCGTTACCAGATTGCCCACATTCACCGGGTGGAAGCCGTCCACGTCTTTCTCCGGCACCACCCTCGCCAGCACCTTGTTGGCGTCTACCCCGGCCGGCAACGGGAGCTGCACCAGGATGCCGTCAACGTCATCGCGGCGATTGAGCTGCTCCACCAGCGCCACCAGTTCGTCTGTGCCGGCAGTTGCCGGCGGCGTCAGCTTCTCGCTGCGAATGCCAAGCTGTTCGCACGCCTTGATCTTGTTGCGGACATAAATTTCCGACCCCGGGTCGTTCCCGGCAAGCACCACCGCCAGCCCCGGCGTCTGGCCTGCGGCCGCCAGCTTGCGTATCTCGTCCTGCAGTTCACCCTTGATCTGCGCGGCAATCCGGTTGCCGTCAAGGATGGTGGCCGCGGCTGTGGTCATAAGTGACAGTATCTTAATCAGATTCCGGTGAAAGGTACATCACACCGAGGGCAACCTGCGCCATGTCCGGATGCGCCGTGCGGTATTGCCCTCTTGCCCTCCCGGCCCTCTGTTGCCGGCCAGGTCTGCGGCGTCTCAGCCGGTCTTCGGTCTCCGATCTCCGATCTTCGATCTTTGCCGTACCTCGGTGCCTCCGACCTTCCGTCGCTCCTTCCTTCAGTGGCGGGTTTTCCCGATCATGCGCAGTCACGCCGATTCTTACCTGATCACGCATTCCATCAGCGGCGGGGTGCAACCGGAAGGGAGCGTCCGGGCTCTCACCATACTGGATGCTCCTGCTCCTCTTTTTCGCCGTCACTTCGTTTGCCGCGGTCCTGCTTTCATGTCTGGCGAAAAGGACCGTGCTCTCCACCGCCGTGTTCTTTCTGGCTGCCGGATTTCTCTATGACAGCGGCTGGATCTTCCGCGCACCCGAGCCCAACGTTGACCTGCTCCAGCGGCTCTCCGAATTCGCCCTCTTCGCCGTCCTGTTCACAGACGGCATGCGCACCGGAGGCCTGCATGAGATAAGACAGAACTGGCGGCTGCCTTCGCGCGCGCTGCTCATCGGCATGCCGCTGACCATCGTCGGGATCGCCCTGCTCGGCCACTGGCTGGTTTCGCTGAGCTGGGGCTGGGCCTTCCTGATCGGAGCCGTGCTCAGTCCCACCGATCCTGTTTTTGTCGCCGCCGTGTTTGAAGTCCAGGCCGTTCCCCAGCGCCTCAAGCGGCTGCTCAACATGGAAAGCGGCGTCAATGACGGTCTGGCCCTCCCCCTGGTCATCCTGCTGCTGGCCACGCAGAAGATCGATGTCGCTGCCATCGAGGCGGCGCGGCGCGGCTGAACCCCGCAACCGGTACGCGACTGCTGAGGGAAGGGCAAACGCGGCTGCCGCTGGGGCCGTCCCCTTCCCTTGAGCCCAAGCCTTAGCGATCATTCGTGTTGATTCGCGGCTCAGCTCTTGCTTCTGACCTGCGCCAAATCTGCTGCTGCGGCAGCTTGAAAAAACAATGAGCTTACCAGCCGGAAAGAACAAAACCGACCACGGAGGCAACCACCCCACGAAGCCAACACCGGGCGTCGCGGGGCCCCGTGCGACGGAGTAGTTGCCGATGAGGAATTCACGAGAGAAGATCGTGAACTCAAGTACAGCCGTCAAACCTTTTTACAAAGCCTCCGCCGCGCTATTTCACAACCAGCATAAGGTCTGTCTGGTGCACTACCGGACCGTTGATCGTCTGGTCCGTCGATGTGACCGTCAGAGCGTAAGTTCCGGCGGGAGTCCCGCCCTGGGTAGGGCTAGGCGCGGGTGTGGCTTGTGTGCCGCCGCCTCCGCAACTCGTGATCAGCAGAAGGGCTGCCAGACATGTGATTCCCACTGCGGTCCTGACTTGCCCAGCCTTCCGCAGACTCTTTGACACCAGAACCAGAGGCAGCAGAATCAGCCCGCCAATAAGATTGATGCCCGCGTTAAAACCGCCCGGCACCGCGACTGCTGCAATCGTGTGCGGCGTTGTTTTTACCGTAACCGTCAGCGGGACCGGAACGCTTCCGATCAGATTAACGTTGGGCGAGCTCAAGCTGCACGTGGCCAGCTGCGGGGCCCCGCTGCACGCGACCTGAACCTGACCGCTGAATGAACCTACAGCGGAATACGAGAGATTGAAGGTTGCTGTTTGTCCGGCCGTCACGGTTGCGCTTGCGCTGGACCCGGTGCTCACCTGGAAATCATTGCCCGTTCCCGTAAACACAACCTGCTGAGGACTTCCCAAGCCGTCGTCGGTTAAAGTCAGGTTGCCGCTGCGAAGTCCAACGGTCGACGGTTTGAATGTTACCGAAATCTGGCACGTTGAGACCAGCGACGCAGGGCAGTTGTTGGTCTGAGTGAAATCACCGCTGCTCATCGTAATGGACGCAATGTTCAGCGGCGCATCGCCGTTATTGATGATCGAGACAGCGAACTGATCGGTTCGCGAAGTTCCCACGACCTGGTCCGGGAATTTCGTGCCGCCGGGGATGGAAATGGTGATGACCGGTCCTGTGCCCGTGCCTGCAAGGCCCACGCTGTACTGTGCTCCATCGGCGAGACTGATGTTCACCGTGCCGGTCACAGGGAACGTGGCCGTCTGCGGCGTAAAGGTCACATGCAGGACGCAGGCGCCATTTGCCGGCACCACCCCCTGGCACGTGTCAGCCTCGGTGTAGGGCGTCACCGTGGAAACTGAAGTTATCGCCACTCCTGCCGCCCCGCTGTTGGTCAGCGTCAGGTCCAGCGTGGAACTGGCGCCGATTTTCGTGAGCGGAAAATTCAGCTGCTGAGGAGAGGCCGAAACTGTGGACGCAATCCCGTTCAGCGTCACCACATCCTGCTCGGTAATCCCTGCGTAGCTGATGGTGAATGTGCCCTGCTGCGGGCCTGGCGCCGTCGGCTGAAACACGATGGTCGGTGCGCAGCCGGACGTCCCGTTCGGCGGCATCGGTTG
>DATIWA010000525.1:0-2859 GCA_035465515.1 Candidatus Limnocylindrales bacterium
ATTGCGCAATTCATGCAGGATGCTGACCAGCCTGGCGGTATCGCGGCTGTGCAGCCCGATGGAGGGCTCATCCAGAACGTAAAGCGCCCCCACCAGACGCGAACCCAGTGAGGTGGCGAGTTGAATGCGCTGGGCCTCTCCTCCAGACAGCGTGGAAGCAAGGCGGTCAAGAGTCAGGTATTCCAGTCCTACGTTGTTCAGGAACTTCAATCGCTCCTGAATCTGCTCCAGGATTTTCCCTGCAATTTCAGCTTGTTCGCGGGACAACCTCAAGTTTCGAAAGAACTTCGCGGCGGCTTCGATGGTTAAAGCGCTGGCTTCACAAATATTTTTGTCTTCAATCCTTACTTGCAGGGCCTCAGCGCGAAGCCTGCCGCCGCGACAGTCGGGGCACTGCGCATAGCCACGGTAGCGGCTGAGAAAGACGCGGACGTGCAGCTTGTATTTCTTGCGCTCCAGCCAGGTAAAGAACCCTTGAATTCCGGGGAACTTGCCCTCGCCTTCCATGACCATCTGCTGCTGCTCGCGGTCCAGATCCTGCCAGGGGACATCCATGGGAACGCCTTTTTGGCGGGCAAACTTGCGCAAGTCGGTTTGCAGCGACCGGTACTTAGGCTTGGTCCAGGGCTCAATGGCCCCTTCGGCGAGCGTTTTGGAGGAGTCCGGGATCACCAGGCTCATGTCGAAATCAATGGTGTTGCCGAATCCCTGGCATCGCGGACAGGCGCCGAAAGGATTGTTAAAAGAGAACAGCCGTGGCTCGGGTTCCTGATACACGGCGTGGCAGTTTTTGCATTCAAATTTGCCGGAGAAGCTGAACCGGCGAAGGTCTTCGCCCTCGCGCGGCGCCGTTTCAAACACCACCTCGCCGGATTCGCGATAGGCCTGCTCCACCGCGTCCACGATTCGCGACCGCTGGTCCGGAGCCACCACAATGCGGTCCACCAGCACGTAGAGCGGCCGCGCGAAATCAATATCCAGGAGCGATTCGGGCGTGGAGAACTCAAATACCTGCCCGTTCTGGAACAGCCGGTTAAAGCCTTTTTTCCGAAGGTCGAAGAGACGTTCCCGCAGCGAGTTGGCGGCGCTTTGGGCCGCGGCGTCTGCTTCCGCTTTGGCTTTTTTTCCGCGAGGCGGTTTCTTCTGTTCCGCCGGAGCCGCGGTTTTCTGCACCGGGAACAAGACGTTGAGTCGCGTGCCCTGGTCCAGTCCAAGGATGCTCTGGGCAATCTCGTCCACCGTGTCTTTCTTTACTTCCTGTCCGCAGGTCCGGCAGAAGGTCCGGCCCACGCGGGCGTAGAGCAGGCGCAGATAGTCATAAATCTCGGTGGCCGTGGCAACCGTGGAACGGGGATTGCGGGTGGAATTCTTCTGCCGTATGGCAATCGCCGGGGCGATGCCATCGATCATGTCAACGTCCGGTTTTTCAATTCTTTCCAGAAACTGGCGGGCGTAGGCGGAAAGCGATTCCACGTAACGGCGCTGGCCTTCGGCATAAATCGTGTCAAAGGCCAGGGAAGACTTGCCTGACCCGGAGACGCCGGTTACCACTGTCAAAGCGTTGTGGGGGATCTCAACGTCAATATTCTTGAGGTTATGGACCCTGGCCCCTCGGATTACTATGCTTTCGTTGGGAGAGAGAGACATCGTCACCAGATCAGCTGACGCAGGCCGGTACTGCGCAGGCAGGCCCGGCGAGCGTGGCTGAATCTTCTATTATACTGTCGCTCTGCTCAATCCCGCTGCCGCCGGGAACCAGGGTCGAATGCATGCAGCCGGGATCAATACCGCACCTTGTGGTCCCGGGTAATCACCAGGCCAACTATGCTGCCTGCGGGGACAATAGACTCGCTGCCCCTGGCGGTACACTTCTTCCGTGGCGGGCCCTGGACGCGGTCGTCAATATAAGTGGCCAGGAAGTAGGGGGCACCCACCACTCCAACGGCGGCCATAAGCGGAGCGGTCAACGGTATGACAAATGCGAGGATGGGCCATTCCGGATGATCGCTTTCTGGCATGGGAAGTTGATATTGCACTTCAGCCTTGGGGTCCGAGGAAACCATTTGGACCTTTGCCGGAGCAAAACTTGAATCCGCGAACGGGATGCCGGTGATTTCCCAAACGATTTTTCCATTGCGACACATGTCTGCCGCAGGCGTCACTTCCGCCACCCGTCCGTGGACCACCGTTCCTTCCGGAAGGAGGACGGTATCGCGCACGACCAGGGGCCGGAGCAGGCGCAGTTGGACATCGTCGCCGGGCTTGCTCGTCGCCGAATTCAAGGGCGCCACCAGGGAAAATTTCAGGCCCGTATATTTCTTGACCAGCGCCACTCCCGGCGCCACAGGTTCGGCATGATTCGGCTCTACAAGCGGAGTTTGCGGCTCCGGCGAAGCCGGGTTCTGCAACGCCAGGGATTGCGTGACGACCATCGCCGGAACCAGCATCAGGGCAAATATCTTTTGCAGCATGTCTCAAGTCCTCCTTTGGAATGCGTCCATCAATCCATCAATAGCGGACGCGATGGTCTTTCTCGATGGTTACCGTGACAGTCGTGCCGGCAGGCAGTTCAAACTCTGTGCCTTTCTCCCAGCAACCGTCTCCGGCGCCTATGAGGTAGAAGATTCCCACGGGAACGAGAATTGGGGATTCAATGGCGATCATCAGCGCATCGAGGGGTACCGCCAGCACGGCTTCATACCAGTTATTGGCAGGCGGGAAAGGATTCAAGTCCTCACCGGTCCAGGGACGCCGCTCTTTGTAGAGCCGGCCATCCACTACCGTGAAAGGCGCGTCCTCAGCCGTCCAGACTTTTGCCTTGACGGAAGAAGCATCTGGGAACGTAATGCGCTCCATTTT
>DATIWA010000526.1:0-2083 GCA_035465515.1 Candidatus Limnocylindrales bacterium
CGGCTGGACCTTGCTGTCCGTAGCCACCACGTCAACCACCACCAGACGGGTGTTGGCACGCACGACCGCGCTGGATTGATAGACGTCCTGCTGGCTGCCCTGCTGTGCAAAGGCAAGCTGGGCTGTCGCGATGGTCAAGAACAGAGAGAAGAGTAGACTGGCGGCGGCCGCTGAGCTGCTATAAGGTCTCATAGCTGACTCCTTAAAGGCGGCCTCACTATAGCAGAATTCCAGCTATTTACGCCGTGATCCAAGTCTCAGAAAACGCTCAGGGGACGCTGCCCGATTGAAGCGATGAAGCAAATCTGGCCACGGCGCGGCTATAGGCGCGGGTAGTCCGTGGATCCGAATCATTATGGTCAGCTCCAGGCACCGCGATGAACTGTTTTGGCTCATTCGCCAGCTTGAATAGTTCCTCCCCATGCCGCATTCCAATCACCTTGTCTCCGGTACCGTGCATGATCAGGACAGGGCAATGCACATGCTGGATGGTCTTGTAGTTGGGAAACCTGTCGAAGGGCAGAAGGGGAATGCGGGTGAGCACGCGGAAGGCGGAAAGGAAAGGGCTTTGCAGCACCAGACCAGCGGAAGGCCTTCGCGCCGCCAGGCGCACCGCCGGCCCGCTGCCCACCGAACGTCCGAAAATAATGATCCGGTCCGGAGGAGTGGCGAGATTCAATGCCAAATAATCATAAGCGGCGAACTCGTCGGCGTACGCGTTCGCTTCCGTGGGCCTTCCCTGGCTGGTTCCGTATCCCTGGTAGTCATAGGCGAATACACTGAAGCCGGCTGCCCGCAGGTCAGACAGCCAGTAGCGGTCGTCGCCCAGGTCTTCCGCGTTCCCATGGCTGACCAGCAAGGTATAGCGAGCCGCGGGATTGGGCAGATAAAGCGCCGAAATCCTGGCGGCATTTGCGCTGGTTATTTTGATGATTTCCGGACCATCTCGATAAGACGACCGGTGAGGCTGGAAGATCAGACTATCGGCGAAGAACCCGGCATAGATCGCAAAACCTGCATAGATCAATCCTGCCGCCAGCAGCATCTTGAGAAGCATTCTCGTCAACTCGAGCTCCTCTGGCCATCCTAACACCGCGGCGGCACCTGTTTGCGCGCACCAGCGACGTTGGTGCCCCGGCAAAATGCTCCAGGCGCAAAATCCTGCACGCAATTGCGGCTGATTTGCGCCGCAAGCGACATCCTGATACGAGCAGCAAACATCTCACTTGTTACCGCGGAACGCCCTCTGCTTTGCGCACCGGGAGAGGCGCTCGCAATTTGGCGAAGGACCTCAACGGAGATGAAGATTGGAGTCGTTGGATCGGGATATGTGGGCCTGGTGGCCGGAGCATGTTTTGCCGAACTCGGCCACAAAGTCGTGCTGGTTGATAACGACGAGCAAAAACTGGGCCTGCTGCAGCGCGGGAGCTGCCCCATCCACGAAGAATTTCTTCCTGAACTGCTGGCGCGCCACCGCGGCGAACGGTTGAGCTTTACCAGCAACCTGACGGGAGCGGTACGGCAGAGCGAGATCATCTTTATCGCCGTGGGCACGCCTCCCAAAGACGACGGCGATGCCGACCTTTCCTATGTTGAGTCCGTGGCGCGCGAGATTGCCGGCGCCATTGACGGGTACAAAGTCGTGGTTGAAAAGAGCACCGTGCCCGTCTATACCAACGGCTGGATTCGCAAGATCATGCTCTTGAACGGAGCCCCTGCGGAATCCTTCGATGTCGCGTCCAACCCGGAGTTCCTGCGCGAAGGCTCGGCGGTCACGGACTTTCTCTATCCCGACCGCATCGTGGTGGGGGCCGACAGCGAACGCTGCGCTTCCCTGGTGGCCCGCGCCTATGGCCCGATGGTTGACGGCTCTTATTACAACCGCCCGGCTGCCATCCCCGGGCACGTTGAGGGGCCGTTTAGAGCGCGCCTGATCCATACAAGCGCCAAGAGCGCAGAACTGATCAAACACGCGTCGAACGCTTTCCTGGCAATGAAGATCTCTTTCGTGAACGCGGTTGCCACTCTCTGCGAAGCGGTTGGGGCGGATGTTGGCCAGGTCTGCGAAGGTCTGGGCAGCGAC
>DATIWA010000527.1:0-8196 GCA_035465515.1 Candidatus Limnocylindrales bacterium
GTGTCCATACGCTGCTGGGACTGGGCCTTTGCCTGCGCCTCCTGCTGTTGTTGCTTTTGTGAAGTCTGCTGGGCCGCCTGCTGTTGAGCCGCTTTATTCGCGCGGCGCTGTGCGATGCCGCCCCTTACCGTTCCTCCAACGGCCCCGGCGGCGGCACCCGTGCCTGCTTCACCGCCGGAGATCGCGCCACTGGCGGCTCCGCCGGCGGCCCCTCGGGCCGCGCCTCTGGCACGTCCTCCCTTCGCCTGCGGCGCACTTTCCGCGGCGGCTTGCTGTTCCGCCTTCTTCTGCGCTTCCGTTTTTCCGGCAGGTTGCAGCGCCTGGGGATCGATTCCCGACTGCTGTTTCGCGGACGCGTAGCATCCGTTCTCATCCTGGAGCTGTTTCTCGGCGCTCTGGTTCTGCCTGGGAAAGACAAACAGGCCAACGCTGCCGGCCGGAGACGATGCGGCCGCGCCTTGCTGCGCCGCGGGAACCGGGCTGGTCTGAGCAGCCAGGCAGGCTGACAACAAGACAACAAAAGCTGGTATCAGGCACTTCATGATGGGATTCTCCTCC
Organism: Candidatus Limnocylindrales bacterium; assembly: GCA_035465515.1. Lineage (GTDB taxonomy): Bacteria > Acidobacteriota > Terriglobia > Terriglobales > Acidobacteriaceae > Angelobacter. The sequence goes on from DATIWA010000527.1 coordinate 559, forward strand.
TGGCCGGGTGGCGAGGTACTTGCCATGGACTCTCCGGCATTCATCATCTCCGTGAAGCGCCGCGAGATCAGTGACGGGGATCACCCCCAGGTAAGGTTTTGCCTTCCCGCTTACTATAGAAACGGAGGCGACGTTTATGTTTACCGCACAGCCAGTTGGATTTGTGAGCAGCCCGTATAAAGAGACAACCGAGGTCCCCCGAGGCCTGGGCGCACAACACCAGGCCGATGGCGTGTTGAAGATCCTGCCCGAGTTTGAACCGGGGCTGGCTGACATCGAGGGATTCTCCCATCTGATCGTCCTCTGGGAATTTGACCGTTCGCGCGGTTTCGAGTTGCTGGGCACTCCACCTTCGGACAACCGGCCGCATGGTGTGTTTGCCACGCGGTCTCCGCGACGCCCCAACCCGATCGGCCTCACCATTGTTGAGCTGCGCCGCCGCGAGGGCGGCGAGCTTTTCGTTCGCGGCGTGGACATGCTGGATGGGACACCAATTCTCGATATCAAACCGTACCTCTCCAGCATCCCGATGGAGAAGCTGCGCCGCGGCTGGCTTGCCGAAGCCGAGGCGCGGGGGAAATGAATTTGACCGGGCAAAGCAAAGCGCGCATTCTGAAGCATCCGCGCAGGAAAAAGAAATGGAGATCTGAACAATGAGCGAGTCCGGCACCCTGTCACAGGAACTGAAAGATCTGTCTGACGCATTGAAGCGCATCGACCAGCGGCTCCAATCGGAAACAACGCCTGAAGCAGTGGCGCTGAATGAGTTTCGTCAATCGGTTGACAACGTGCGGCTCACGGCCTGGAGCGTAAGCGAGGTCATCAACGCGCAGCGCGCGAAAAAAGAGGCGGACCAGGTGCTGGCTTTCCTCTCCGCCGAGCGCCTGCGGAGACTGGACCAGCTGGCAAGAAACCTGTGCGGCGACATTGAACGCCGCCTGATTACGTCTCAAACCTACGGGCTGAATTCGCTGTTTGATTCCGTCAACGTGCTCCAGCAAAGGCTGGCACGGTGCCTTGCCGGGCAACAGTAAAGCGGGGCCCGGCGGCGCTGACGCGCTAGAGAAAAGCGGCGCCGTAAAGACGGCACTGTTTCGTAATTGATTCGCCAGCGAAAAAAGTGCTATGGTTGGAGGGTTTGGCCCCGGCGTGGACGTTGCGCAGGCTGTGGTCTTTGACAAACGAAAAGCTACCGGCGCCCACCGCCTGCTTCCGGGGTTCTGTTTGCCAGTTGGTAACGAAGCGCAGGCCGGCGGCAACTTGTCCAGGCCCGTTTTCAGAGTCAAATCAGGGTGATTTGGGAGGTCATCCCCGGGGACACCCCACGGACACGGGTGGGATGAAGACGGACCGAGTGGGACGAACGGGGGGTGGGGCAGGGGGGAGTTACTGAATCGCCAATACCGCCTAATTGATCCGATCATCCCACAATCGGAAAATAAAGTTCAGCCTCGCTGCCCGAGGACGCCCGTCCACTCCAACAGAGCAAAACGGCGCAGCGACGCCATACGGGGGCAATCGAAGAACAACGGGAGGATTTGCCCAGATGAGCTTCGCGGGATGGAAGGTCATGGCACGATCCGAAAATAAGACTCGAATCCCCTTTTCCCACAGCCACTTACACCTCCACTGGCCTTTTCCCTTCCGGCTTACATCTAACCCCTGTTGCTGGCACCGGGGAGCGGTAATCTGGTGTAATCTCTCTTAAAGGGGAACGCTGTTGAGTACACAGGAGAAAGTCCTCATTGTTGAGGATGAAGAGAATGAACGCTCAGGTCTGGCGGAGCTGATCTCCGCCTGGGGATACCGGACGGAGACGGCGAAGGACGGGCTGGAAGGCCTGGAAAAAGCCGGGACCTGGTTTCCCGGGATCGTGGTTACGGATTTCAAGATGCCGCGCATGGACGGCATGGAGCTTCTGCAGCGTCTGGCCGACCAGCCGCAGCCTGTGGCCGTGGTGCTGCTGACGGCGCAAGGCAGCATTGACGTCGCCGTGGACGCGATGAAGGCCGGGGCATATGACTTCATCCAGAAGCCGGTGGACCCGGCGCGGCTCAAGCAGATCCTTCAGAATGCGGCGCGACAGCGCGGCACGTCCCTGGAACTGGAAGCGACGCGGCGCAAACTGCGCGACACCGGCCTGTTCGGCGAGATGGTGGGCGGGTCCAAGGCGATGCAGGAAATCTTCCACCTGATAGAAATGGTGGCGCCCAGCACGGCATCCGTGCTGATTACGGGAGAGAGCGGCACGGGCAAGGAGATGGTGGCGCGCACCATTCATGAGATGAGCCCGCGCAAAGGCAAGCCGTTTGTGGCCATCAACTGCTCGGCGATTCCTGAAACGCTGATCGAGAGCGAGATTTTCGGCCACGAAAAGGGCGCATTTACCGGAGCGCTGGAACGCCGGGCCGGCTGCTTTGAGCTGGCGGAAGAAGGCACGCTTCTGCTGGATGAAATCGGCGAGATGCCGATTGCCACGCAGGCCAAACTGCTGCGCGTGCTGGAAGACCGCAAGCTGCGCCGCCTGGGCAGCAAGGTGGAAACGCCGGTGGACGTGCGCGTGCTCGCCGCCACCAACAAAGTTCCGGAGGAAGCGGTGAGCAAGGGCGAGCTGCGCGGCGACCTCTATTACCGCCTGAACGTCTTCAACATCCACATGCCTCCGCTGCGCGAGCACAAGGAAGACCTGCCCAAGCTGGTGGAGGCCCTGCTGGCGGACATGAACAACAAGCACGGCCGGGACGTGGCCGGCGTGAGCGACAGCGTGATGCAGGTGTTCAACAGCTATCACTGGCCGGGCAACGTGCGCGAACTGCGCAACAGCCTGGAGCGCGCGGTGATTGTCTGTGAAGCCTCCATCATTGAGCCTCGGCACCTGCCGCCCAACTTCGGCAGCGGCGGAATCAAGATGGCCGCCGGAGACGGAGAGGGAGTCCGGCTGGAGGTGGGCACCACAGTGGAGGAAGCGGAGAAAATGCTGATCCTGAAGACCCTGGCGGCCACCAACAACAACAAGACCAGGGCCGCGGAAATACTGGGAATCAGCCTGAAAACATTGCACAATAAGCTGAAGGAGTACGGTTCCGCCGCCGGCGTCGCCAGTGAAGCGGCAAGCTGACCACCCCCATGCCCGCATTGCGACTGAAAACCAAGCTGGTGATCGCCAACACGCTGATGGTGGCGGTGATCGTGGGTTCGCTCGCCACCTTCTATATCTACGAGCTTGTGCGGCAGCGCGTGCGGGAAACGCAGAGCGACATCAGCGCCGGAGCGTCAGAGGTTTACAGCCTGGCGCGCAACGCTCTCCAGGTTGACCTCAGGGACGCCCGCATTGATCCCAATGATCCCAAGCAGGTCAACGCCGTGCTGGAAGACCTGCTGGAGACCGACTCGGCGGTAAACTCCACGCTGGAATCATTCATCGGCGACCAGCCGACGGTGTATGACATCGCCATCACCGATACCGACGGCCTGGTGCTCTCGCACTCCAACAGCAACCTGCTGGGAAAGACGCTGGCGCGGCGCGAGGACTTCTCCAACCTGGTCAATGCCGGCATTCGCCAGCAGCTCAAAATTATTTACGGGCCGCCGCGCATCTATGAATACCGTCTGCCGCTGCAAAGCCAGGACGGCTCCCCGTTCGGCGAGGTGCGCGTGGGCGTTTCCACCACCTTCCTGAAGAATGAAATCCACGACCGCATGCAGCACGCGCTGGCGTTTTCCGGCGGCGTCATCTTTTTCTCCCTGCTCATCTCGGCCGTGGTGTCCAACCTTGCCCTGCGCCCGCTTACGGCCATCAATCGCCGGCTGGACATGCTCACTTCCGGGCAGGCCGTTCCTCTGGAAACAACGGCGACAAGCCGTTCCGACGAGTACGGAGCGGTCTCCCACAAGATCGAGCGCCTGGGCCGGCAGATGCGGGACGTGAAAGAGGTCTTCTCTGCCCTGAAGGAAAACCTGGACCAGATGATGGCCAATCTCCAGGACGGCGTGATGCTCTTTACCAGCGACTTCCGCGCCGTGCTGGTGAGCGCATCGGCAGAGAGGTTTATCGGCCGCCCGCGAGGCGAGATGCTGGGCTGCCACTTTACGGAGATCTTTTCCGACAAGACCCCGCTGGGCCGCGCCCTGCTGGAAGCGTTCAATACCCGCCAGGGCGTGGTGCAGGAGGAGATTGAGACCGAACACGGACATCGCTTGCAGGTGGCGCTGGATTTTATCGAGGAGCGCGGCGAGCGGATCGGCGCGCTGCTCACGCTGCGCGACGCCGAGTCAGTGCACCGCATTGAAGATGAGATCGAGCTTTCCCGCCGGCTGGCGGCCATTGGGCGGCTGACTTCCGGCGTGGCCCATGAAGTCAAGAACCCGATCAACGCCATTGTGGTCCACCTGGAAGTGATGCGGCAGAAGCTGAAAGAGATTGATCCGGACACGCGCCGCCACATTGACGTGATCGGCAGCGAGATTCAGCGCCTGGACCGCGTGGTGCAGACCCTGGTGGACTTCACTCGTCCCGTGGACCTGCGGTTGAGCGAGATGGACCTGCGCAAGGTCATGGACGAGGTGATCATGCTGGCCTCGCCCGCGGCCGAGCAATCGAAGGTGACGATTGACCGGCTGGCCAGCCAGGAGCCTCTCCCGGTGCGCATTGACGCCGACCTGGTCAAGCAGGCCATCCTTAATATTGTGATCAACGGCGTGCAGGCCATGACCGAAGGAGGGAAGCTGCGCATCGGCGCGCGCCGCGAAGCCGATAACGCCCTGCTCACGATTCGCGACTTCGGCCCGGGGATCCCCGCGGACGTTCGCGACAAGATTTTCAACCTGTACTTCACCACCAAGAAGGGCGGAAGCGGCATCGGACTGGCCATGGCCTATCGCGTGGTGCAACTGCACCATGGCTCACTGGAGTTCACTTCCGTGGCCGGTCACGGGACAACTTTTTACTTGCGCTTTCCCCTCGCCGGAACTACAACAGAAGAACAGCCACGTGTTCCCTCAGAGGACTCGGTCAGCAAAGCATGAAGCCACTTCGATCCATGCCGCTGCTGCTCGTTATGGTGTCTATCCTGGCGGTTTTTTCCGGATGTGCCCGGAAGAAGCCTGTTCTGGTTGTGCCTCAGGAGCAGCCTCCTGCCATCGTTCCCACTCCTGCGCCTTCACCGCAGGGCTCGATGCAGCCCCAGTCAGATCAGCACCCCGTAACGCAAGCTGAGCAGCAACCTGCTCCCGAGCAGCCGGCCAAGACGGCCGAAAAGCCCGCAAAGACAAAGTCCCACCGGCGCGCCCCGGCAAAAACCGAGAAATCGGAAGCGGCACGGCGGATGAAGGAAGACACCGTGGCAGAGGCCAAAGCGGCGGACCTTATCCCGGCGCCGATCTCGCCCACGATCTCGGCCAGTGAGGCGGCGCGCGACCAGACCAGCACGGACCAGTTGCTGCAAAGCACCGAAACCAACCTGAACGGCATCAAGCGGCAGCTGACGAAGGAAGAAGAAGCCATTGTCGGGCAGATCCGGAACTACGTCGCGCAGAGCCGGCAGGCGATAAAAGACAATGACCCCGGCCGCGCGCACAATCTGGCCGTGAAGGCGAACCTTCTCTCCAACGAACTGGCGCGGCGCTGAGGGCTTCGTTTTTGCGAAACTCTGCTGTCCTGTTATCCTTCGGCGCATGACTCTCTCCGTCTGCATTATTACGTTTAACGAAGAAGCCAACATCGCGCGTACGTTGCAGAGCGTCCAGGCGATCGCCGATGAGATCATCATCGTGGATTCGGGCAGCACAGATTCCACCGTTGCCCTGGCGCAGGCCGGCGGAGCAAAAGTGTTTGTCGAGCCCTGGAAGGGATTCGCCTTGCAGAAGAACTCCGCACTGGAAAAAGCAACATGCGACTGGATTCTTTCCCTCGACGCCGACGAAGAAGTCAGCCCGGAACTCGCCCGCAGCATTGCTGCGCTGCTCCAGTCGGCGGGGCCGCCACAATTCGACGGCTACATGATGAACCGCCGGAACATCTACTTCGGCACCTGGCTCAAACGCTGCGGCTACTATCCTGACCCCAAACTGCGCATGGTGAAACGCGGCTCCGCGCAGTTTGAACTCCGTCCGGTGCACGAGGACATGAAGATGGCGGGCAGGAAAGGGCATCTTCAGGGCGATCTGCTGCACCACGCCTACAGGAACCTGGAAGACTTTCTGGAGCACCAGAACCGTTACTCGTCGCTGGGCGCAGAGATGGTGGCAGCCAAAGGCAAGGTGGGTTTCAGCTTCATCAACATCATCCTTCGCCCGCTGGTACGCTTCGTCTACAACTATTTCTTCAGGCTCGGCTTTCTGGATGGCCGCGTAGGACTGCTGGTGCTGATGAACCACGCCATGTACGTAAGCTGGAAATACGCCAAGGCCTGGGAGTTGTCACGAAACAACGATGGGCTGCGCCGCACCGGTTGAGCGCTACACGCTTTGCGACGCCTTGAGATTTCGCGCGCGGCTGGCAAGCAGCGTGAGCGCCGCTCCCGCAATCATTGTCAGCAAAGCCGCGAACTGCGCGTTGCTCATGCCGAGGATCAGGGGTTGCGTGATGCGGTTGATGCGAATGAACTCCACCAGGAAGCGTTCCGCGCCGAACAGCAGCAGGAACTCGCCCGTGATCAACCCGGGCGCAAGTCCGGCGCGCGCCGTGCCGCTGCCGCGTCGCCATATATACAAGAAGATCAGCGCGCAGGCGATGAATTCGTAAATGGGGGTTGGGTGCACGGCGCAGTTTTCCGGCCAGCCCAGCTTCAAACATATGCCGTCACTTCCGGTGGTGGGAACCAGTCCATGAGGAAATGCCATGCCCCAGGGAAGATTGGTGGGAATACCATAATCGCCATCGCCGGAAACAAGGCAGCCGATTCGGCCCACGGCATAGCCGATTGCCGCCGCCGGGCTGCATACGTCCAGCATGGTCAGCATGCTGATCTTGTACTGTCGAGCCAGGAACAGCAGCGTCGCGATGCCTGCGACAAAGCCTCCGAACCATGCAAAGCCGCCGCGGAACCAGCGAATAAAATCGCCCGCGCTGTGGAGGACCTCCATGTTGAGGCGGTCGGCCGGCGTATCCACCATGTGCCAGATCTTGGCTCCCAGGATCCCGGCAATCGCCACGTAAGCCACTACATTGAAGGGATCGATATTGAAGTGTCTGCGCTTGATGTCCGCGGCCAGGGCGAAAAACGCCGCCGCGAAAGCGAGCATCATGAACAAGCCGAACGTCGGCAGCTCAAAGTTGCCAATGTGAATGAAGGGAAGCAGTGTCTTTCCTCAATGGATGTATCGCTCACAGTATAAATGGAGCAGGCCGGATTCTAGCGCGGGGCGGGCAGAAAGTGCGTGATGGTGACGTCTTGCTGCTCGGCCCGTGCGCGTACCGCAAGCCGCGCGGGCACAATGATCAGCCGCGGCAGGCCTCTGTTCTTGCGGCGCAGCTTTCTCAGGTCGGCCATGGTGCGCACGCCCATTTTCTCCTCCAGCACCGCCCGCGAAGGAATGTCGCTGACGTCAAACAGGTCCGCCGGATGGAACGTCTCATGCGCGGCCATCAGCAGGTCGCCTTCACTCCGCAGGTCCGCAGTCAGCGACGGATCCAGCACC
>DATIWA010000528.1:0-2288 GCA_035465515.1 Candidatus Limnocylindrales bacterium
GACTTTTGTTCCGCGTAGTAAGGATGCGAGGCCGCCCACGCGCCGAGCAGCCTTGCAGAAGGCGCTGAGAGCATCGTTGCGAAAGATTACACTCAAGCGGTTTGGAGCGAAGCGACATAAACAATGAAAGTCGGAATAGCAGGAGCGGGAAGGATTGGAGCGACGGCGGCCCGGCTGTTTGTGGCGGCGGGACATGAAGTCGCCATCAGCAATTCGCGCGGGCCGGAATCGTTGCGCGAAGTTGTGGCAGATCTGGGCAAGCGGGCACAGCCCATGACGCTGGACGATGCCGCGCGCTTCGGTGAAGTGGTTATGCTGGCGGTACCCTGGCACGTGGAGAACGCGCTGCCGGCGCCGGAAATCCTGCGCGGCAAGATCGTGATTGACGCGATGAACCCGTACCGCCCGGAAGGCGGATTCTTCGATCTTGGCGATTCCACCTCCAGCGAGATCGTGCTGCGGCGCGTGCCGGGCGCCAGATTGGTGAAGGCGTTCAACACGATCTACTACGAGCATCTGGCGGAGCGCGGCCGCAAAGAACTTCCGGTGGAAGAGCGGCACGCGATCTATATTGCCGGAGACGACCCGCAGGCCAAGGAAATTGTTTCCCGGCTGATTGAAGACATCGGATTTGCTCCCGTGGACACGGGATCGCTTCGTGAGGGCGGACGGCTGCAACAGCCGGGTTCTTCCATCTATAACCAGACCTATACCGCGCGGGAGGCGCGGGGATTTTTCCGCAACGAACTGCACAAGCTGGTGGATGTATTGCCGGCCGCGGCCTTGCCTCCTGCACTGGAAATTCTCCAGAAATACCAGGCCAAGGCAAAATGACGACTTTGAAATCCCAGGAGACAGCACTGGTAACAGGAGCGGGGCGGGGCCTGGGGCTGGAATTTGTGCGCCAGCTTGTGCAGCGCGGGGCGAAGGTTTTCGCCACGGCAAGGAGCCCGGAGGCGGCGAGCGAATTGCAGTCGCTGGCCAGGGCCAACCCGGAGCGGCTTACGCTTTTGCGGCTGGATGTGACCGACGAGGAGTCCATCCGGCGGACCGCGCAGGAGGTTGGCAGGCTGGCAAGTTCGCTCGACCTGCTCATCAATAATGCCGGGGTTTACATCGGGAGGCCGGGAATCGAGCCGGGATCAGACCGGCTGGGCAAACTGACCATGGAAGGCGGCCTGAAGACGCTCCTCACCAACGCGATCGGTCCCATGGTCCTGACCCAGGAACTGCTGCCGCTGCTGCGCAAGGGCCGGCAGCCCAAGATCGTGAGCCTGACCTCGGGTCTTGGCTCTATCGCCAATTCCGGGGGAGCTCCGTATCATTACAGCGCCAGCAAGGCAGCCCTCAACATGTACATGCACGGGCTGGCCGGCGAACTGCGCGGCGCAGGGATCATCTGCGTGGTGATCAACCCGGGGTGGGTGGCCACGGACATGGGCGGACAAGGCGCTGCGCTGAGCGCGGAGCAGTCCGCGCGCGGGACCCTGAACGTGGTGGACAAGATCTCGCTGCAACAAAGCGGAGGCTTCTTCGACTATCGCGGACAGCGGGAGCCATGGTGAAAAGGGGAATGATTCCGGTGAGGACTGGTGACCGTTGGAGTTCCTGCGGCAATATTGCCATTTGCGTGCTGTCCTGGCTGATTCTGCTCTGTCCGCGCACGGGCGGCGCGCAGGACAGGAAGATCGCCATCGGCGAAGCGGGTGAGAGGGCGGTTCAAAAATCGCAGCTCACGCTGCCGGGGAGCGCGCCATTTCACCTGAAAGCGGAAATCTCCGCACCCGCCAATGGGTCTTCAGAATACAAGGCCGAGATTGAAGAGTTCTGGGTATCGCCGGAGAAGTGGCGCAGGACAATCCAGTCAACTCAGTTCTCGCAGACGCTGATCATGAACCAGGGCCAGGTGCTGGAACAGGACACCGGCGATTACTATCCGTTCTGGTTGCGCAATCTGGTCACGGCAATCTTTGATCCGCTGCCCATGCTGGCGCAGCTGAAAAATCTCAGGGGTGAGATCAATCTTCCGACGGACTCAGTCAAGTCGAATGCCTGCCTGGATCTGGGTGTGCCGACGGGTGTGGCGCCGGTACGCAGCAGCCTGACATATGTCTTCTGTTTTCAGGGAAAGGTGGGGCTGTTGCAACAGGTGATCACGCCCGGATATAAAGCGCATTTCGAGGACTACAGGCCTTTCAAGGGCAAGAACGTGGCCCGAAAAATCACGGCCGAACTGGGGCCTGCGACGGTCCTGGAGGCGCGAATCTACCTGCTGGAAAGCCCGGGCC
>DATIWA010000529.1:0-3325 GCA_035465515.1 Candidatus Limnocylindrales bacterium
CGCAAGCGGAGCGCGAACTTTCATCCATCAGAGGTTTAACTTACCGTGCCAACCTTACCACACTCTCAATATGGAAGGTCTGCGGGAACAGGTCCATCATGTGGATTTCCTCCACGTGATACCCGGTTTCCAGCAGCAGGCGCACGTCGCGCGCCAGCGTGGCCGGGTCGCACGAAACATACGAGATGCGTTTGACGCGCAGGGCGGCGAGAAGCTGGGTGGCTTTGGGTCCCAGCCCGGCGCGCGGAGGATCAACCACAACAACGTCCGGGTGCATGTTCAAGCAACGCGGCAAAAACTGCTCCGTCGCCGTCTTGACCGGCACCACGTTCTTCAGCACGTTGGACTGGAGATCTTCGGCGGAAGACGGCGCGGATTCAACCGCAAATACCTGCGTAAAACGCTTGGCCAGATGATTGGCGAAAAGGCCTACACCTGAATACAAATCCAAAGCGATGTTCCCGTAAAAATCGGAAACCACGGTCTTCACCAGTTCGTTCAGCAGAAAGCGGTTGGTCTGAAAAAAAGAACCGGCGCTCACCCGGAAGGCCTTCTCTCCCACCTGGTAAAGCAGGCTGGGATTGCCGATGGAATCGGTAAGGCGCGCGGGAGCGGCCGTACCGGGCTGCTCTGTGAATATTCCCACGCCCTGAATGTTGGAGATGCGATTTTGCAGTTCGCCGGCAAACTCGCGCATTCCCCTAGCGCCGGGCGCTTGGAAGATTTCCAGCACCAGGCGCGAGTCGGCATGGTCCACAAAAAATTCAATTTCACTTACGCCCGCAGGCACGCCGCCTGCCAGGCCTATTTCCCAAAGCTGCTGGATGACGCGATTTACCGCGGGAGAACTGATGGGACATTCCTTGATGGTCAGCAGATCATGCGACGCAAAGCGGTGATAGCCAAGGGCGAAGTCGCTGCCCCCGCGGACTTTCAAGCGCGTGCGGTTGCGGTAATGCCACGGCTCGCCGGCGTGGGTGATGATCTCACCCGGCCATTCCAGCTTCGCATTGCGCTGGAGCGTTTCCCGCAGGATGGCCCGCTTCCATTCAAGCTGAGTGTTGTAGTCCGTGTGCTGGTAGTGGCAGCCGCCGCAATCACCGAAATAAGGACAGAGCGGCTGCACCCGTTTCTCGGATTTTCTGGTCACTTCCTGAGCATTGGCGCGCGCAAAGCTGCTCTTTTCTTTGACGATGGCGGCGTTGATCTCCTCGCCCGGAAGCACAAAGGGCACAAAAACAGCCTTGCCGTCGCCAAGACGGGCCAGTCCGTCACCGCCATAGATCATCTTTTCGATTGTCAGATTCACATGTAAAAGAGACTGAGTCTGGGCATTTTAGCCTGTTCCAGCAGACGCTTGTGAACAAATTGTTTTAACAGTTGCTCAATCTGAGCAGCCGGCATTTTGCTGCGATATGGTGTAATTTCACGTTCCGCTTTAGCGCGCAGACGGACCAGTTGGTCTTCCGCCGCTGTTACCGTCAGGGCGGCAACCAGTTTTTCTTCCAGAATCGTCATGCGGCGTTCCAGGTCCTCAAGGCGGACCGTCGCTGCGGCGCGCAACCCGGCGGCCAGTTCCGTAAGACTGCCGGCGCACTCTTCTATCACGGCACTGATTGATGCGGGGACTTCTGCCTGGCGCAGCTTTGCCGCGTTGTTCTCCACAAAGGCGGATATTTCCGCGGCGCCCAGGCCGGGAAGAGCCGCGGCCGGCTCGCGCGCCGCGCCAACCGCGGCCTCTTTCATCTCTTCCGCCGCCGCAAGCACCTCTTGGGCGCAATAGGCCAGGCTGTTCACTTTCTTTGCCTTCACCGGGCGGCGTTCATACTTGTCAAAGGTTTCGTCAATGCCGCGCAGAACGGCCTCCAGCGGAATTCCCGCATCCTTCCAGGTCTCAATGAGGGCCCAGTCGAGCGTCGAGAGCAGGAGGCTGGCGCCCCGGCGCTTCTGAAAACGCTCTTCGATTTCCGTGAAGTAATTGAAGTAGTTTTGCACGCAGGCCGATGAGCAGTTTGGCGATTTGCGATTTACGCTTTCTGTTTTTGCGTTGGCGCGTTGCGGCCCCAGATGATGCGGAGGCCGTCCAGCGTCAGGAGATCATCAACTTCCCTGATGTGTTTGGAGCTCTTGCCAATCAGCGGAGCCAGCCCTCCGGTGGCAACCACTCTGGTGTCCTGACCGAGTTCGGCCAGCAGCCGCTCTAAAATTCCGTCCACCAGGCCCAGGTAGCCAAAAAACATTCCGGATTGGATACTGCCGACCGTGTTAGTGCCGATCAGCTTGGAAGGCTGGCGAATGTCCACCAGGGGCAGCCGGGCAGTGTGTTCAAACAACGCCTGGGCGGAAATGGCGATTCCCGGAGCAATCACGCCTCCCAGGTACTCGCCCTTGCGGGACACCGCGTCAAACGTGGTTGCCGTGCCAAAGTCCACCACCACGCAGGGACCGCCATACTTCTCAAAGGCCGCCACGCCATTCACGATGCGGTCGGCGCCCACCTCCTGCGGGTTGTCGTACTGGACCGGCATTCCGGTTTTGATTCCCGGCTCCACAAACAGGGGCTTCAAGTGGAAGTAGCGCTCGCAAACCTCGCGGAGAGTAGAGTCCATGGAGGGAACAACGGAAGAGATGATGATGCCGCGGACTTCCGCCGCTTCAATTCGGGCGATGGCAAAAAGGTTACGGAACAGCACCCCGTATTCATCCACCGTGTGGGTCCTGATGGTGGCCACCCGCCAGTGGGCCAGCAGCTTGGATTCTGATTTGCCGGCAAACCCCGCCAGGCCCATATCGTAAACGCCCAGCACGGTATTGGTATTGCCAACATCAAGAACCAGCAGCATCGGGTCTCCTTGAGAGAGGGCGCACGCCGCCGGAAATTACCATGCGCAGTCCTTTGTCAGTCCGGACGCGCAAGAAGCCGCGAGGATCGAGACCATCCGTGACTCCGGTGTAGCCTCCATCCTCGTCAACGTGCACAAGCTTGCCATGAGCATAGGAAGAGCGCGATTCCACCCTTCGCATGATGGGCTCAAAACGAAGCGCCGGTGTGCGAATAGGGCCGCTCATGGCGCGTAATAGGGCGCGGTACTCGCGGTCCACGGCCCGAATAAGAGCGGCAGCCAGTTCCAGGCGCGGCCACTCTTTGCCGGACTCGATGCGCAGTGACGTTGCCGTGCCGGCCAGTTCCTGGGGAAAAGCCTCCTGGTTGACGTTGATGCCGATGCCGATCACCGCATGCTTCACGCGCGGGCCTTCAGAACTGATCTCGCACAGGATCCCGGCGAATTTCTTCTCGTCCAGAATCAGATCGTTCGGCCAGCGA
>DATIWA010000530.1:0-1999 GCA_035465515.1 Candidatus Limnocylindrales bacterium
CGGTTCCGGGGCGGACTTCAAGAACGCCAAGGAAGTCATCGCCCAGGCCGACCAGGGAGGCCTCTCCCTTCCCGACCGCGACTACTACCTGAAGCAGGACGCAAAGTCCGTGGAACTGCGCAAGGACTACGTGCAGCACGTCACCAACATGTTCAAGCTGCTCGGCGATTCTCCGGAGAAGTCCGCGGCCGAAGCCAACGCGGTCATGAACATTGAAACTGCTCTGGCCAAAGGAGCCATGGACCGCGTGGAACGGCGCGACCCGGAGAAAATCTATCACAAGCTCTCCGAGCAGCAGTTGCAGGGCCTCACGCCGCTGCTTTCCTGGAAGACCTACCTCACCGATCTGGGGTCTCCTTCCTTCTCCAGCCTCAACGTTGTGAATCCTGATTTCTTCAAGGCGCTGGATACGGAACTGAAGAGCGTCAGCCTCAATGACCTGAAGACCTACATGCGCTGGCACCTTGTTCATAGCCAGGCGGAATTTCTGCCCACGCCGTTCGTGAATGAGAATTTCAATTTCTTCGGCAAGACCCTGGTGGGGGCCAAAGAGCTGCGCGCCCGCTGGAAGCGCTGCACCTCGTCGGTGGACGGGGACCTGGGCGAAGCGCTCGGCCAGGTCTTTGTGGAAAAGCATTTCCCACCGCAGGCCAAGGCGCGCACCCTGGCCATGGTAAAGCAGGTGGAAGACGCGTTGCGCAGGGACATCCAGGGCCTGGACTGGATGACCGAAGCCACCAAGAAGCAGGCCCTGATCAAGCTGGACGCAATACAGAACAAGATCGGCTATCCCAACAAATGGCGCGATTACAGCGCGCTCAAGATCGTCCGCGGAGATGCCCTGGGCAACTCGCTCCGCGCCAACGCCTTTGAGGTAAACCGTGAACTGCAAAAAATAGGCAAGCCGCTGGACAAGCAGGAGTGGCAGATGACTCCGCCCACGGTGAACGCCTACTACGACCCCAGCGAAAATGACATCAATTTCCCCGCTGGAATTCTTCAGCCTCCCTTTTATGACTTCAAGGCCGACGATGCTCTCAACTTCGGCGGCATCGGCGCCGTCATCGGTCATGAACTTACGCATGGATTTGACGATCAGGGGTCGCAATTCGACGCGCAGGGAAACCTGCACAACTGGTGGACGCCCCAGGACGAAAAGGCCTTCAAGGAACGCACCCAGTGCCTGGTGGATGAGTACGACAGTTTTGTTGCAGTGGACGACGTGCACGTCCGCGGCAAGCTGACCCTGGGCGAAAATACCGCTGATAACGGCGGCCTGCGCATCGCTCTGATGGCTTTGCTGGCCGGAATGCCAAATGACAAGCAGGTTCCCGCTAAACTTGACGGTTACTCGCCGACGCAGCGTCTGTTCCTGGGCTGGGGACAGGTCTGGTGCCAGAACCAGAGACCGCAGTTCGCCCGCCTGCTTGCCCAAACCAACGAGCACTCTCCGGGCAAATACCGCGTAAACGGTGTGGTGCAGAACATGCCGGAGTTCCAGAAAGCGTGGGGCTGCAAGGCCGGCCAGCCCATGGTCCGCCAAAACGCATGCCACGTCTGGTAGTTCGTAAGAAGAAATTTAACTACAAAGCCCGGCAAGAACGCCGGGCTTCTTCATTCTTAGCCTGTCGCTCCATCTCATCGAGGTCAGCAATGCGCCCAAGCCCTGTTGCATTGGTTGTACTCGCATGTTTCATCTTCTTCGAAAATTCCATCATAGAGGCGCAGGAGTTCACCAGGACTGAACTGGGAATCAGCAGTTCCGTGCTCCCCAACAACCGGCTGGGCGCAACAACCGATGCCGGCCTGGGCGGCAGGTTCACTTACAATCTGGGCCCCAGCCTGGCTCTTGAAGCAGAAACAAATTACTACTTTACCGGTATTGGCCAGCGAGGGGCGCTGACGGGCGGTAGAGCAATCTCCGTACTGGCCGGCCCGAAGGCGGGCATTCGCAGGCGGAAATTCGGCATCTTCTTCAAATCACGTCTCGGAATTCTCA
>DATIWA010000531.1:0-2731 GCA_035465515.1 Candidatus Limnocylindrales bacterium
GCCGGCGGCGCCGCTGCCGGTGAATACCGTGATCTCGATGCAGGTGAACGGAGGGGTGCTGGACCTGGCGGGGAACGGGGCGAATTTCTTCGGCGGTTCGTTTACCACGGGAGCGCAGTAGCAGTCGGTAGCAAGAAATTCAGGCGGTGCAGAAGAGTCATTCGGGGAAGTTACCAGGAAGTCTGAAGGCAAAGTAGGGCACAGACCTGGGGCAAGTATCACCGCTCAGGGATTGGGAGATGTCTGTTCATGCTGAATAAGGCAAGGAGTTCCGCTGGTTTGATGATGAGAAAGGCCATCGCCCTGGTTGTGGCATACAGCTTTTTCGCAACCTCGATATGGTCGCTGGCGTTACCGGGTGAGCGCCTTCCCGGCAGGAGATCGGCCACGTGGACCACTCTGGCGCCCATGCTTCCCCGGCCACTTCCATCTGCGGCCATGTCCGGCAATGACCTGCTCGTAAACCAGGGAGCTTCCCCGGCCCGTCATATTTTTACCAACATGGCCGCTCTCAACGCCATGGAGCCTCCTTTACAGACAGGAGGAGCGACCACCACCATCGGAATCTTTGGCCCGCAGCAGTATGTGAGAACCACCGGCGATCCCAACAGCTATACCACGGTTGTGCAGGTGCCGGCCTGGGTGGCCTCTCCTTTTAATATGCACATACAGTGCGGCGAGGCGGACGGGACAAACCGGGTTTCCTCGGCCACCATCCTGGTGAACGGCGTGCAGGTGGCAGGCACTGACGATTTCAATACGAACGTATTTACCCTTGACCGCGCTGTTACCCTCACTCCGCAAACCACGCTGCTGGTGACGCTTGCCAGCAAGCCGGGATCGTATCTTCGCATCAACCTGAGCGGGGCAAATCAGGACCATACGCCGCCTGTATTGACGATTGCCGCCCCGGGGAACAGCACTTCGATCAATACGCCTCTGGCGCACCTTGATATTCACTACCAGGACCTGGTTGGCGTGGGCGAGCCGGCCGCATCCGGAGTGAATACCACCACGTTGCAAGTCCTTCTGGACGGAGTGGACCGCACCAGTCTCTTTACCAGACGGTCGGACGAGGCCACGGCAGATCTGCCGGCATCCCTGGCGTTGACTCCGGGACCGCATACGCTGGCGGCTTCCATCAAGGACAATGCCGGCAACACAGCGCAAGCCACTTCTCAGTTCCAGTTGGACGTAACGCCGCCTTCGTTGCAGGTCCTGCAACCTGCCGCGGGAGCCTACCTGAACACGGTCACACCGCAGATCCAGTTCGCTTACGGTGACAATGTAGGAATCAATACCCAGTCTCTGAAGGTCCTGGTCAACGGTGTTGACCAGTCCGCGCAATTCACCGCCACAGCCACCGGAGCCAGCGGAAGCCCGACTTTGACAACCGGAGCGAATGAGCTTGTGGCGACCATCAGCGATCAGGCGGGGAACACGGCGACAGCTTCCGCGGCCTTCAATCTTGATACGGCCCCTCCCTCGCTTACCATTCTCCATCCGGCGCCTGCCTCGCGGCACGGGTCCTCAAGCGTGCTGTATTCGATTCAATACAGCGACGATCAGGCAATTGATCTGAATTCCCTGCAAGTGATCGTGGACGGCGCTGCCGTAGCTGTCACGCCCACGCTGACCGGCGCCTCTGGTTCAGTGGCGCTTGCCGACGGCGCCCACTCCATGACCGCTTCCATTCGGGACAAAGCGGGGAACCAGACATCGGCTTCCTCCGCCTTTTCCGTGGACACCCAGATTCCAGGCATTCACATTGTTCTGCCGGCGCCGGGCGCGGTGCTCAACAATCCCACGCCGCAAATCCAGGTGGCCTATTCGGACGCGGACATAGACGTAAATTCTTTGCGAGTCACGCTGGACGCAACGGACATCACGGCGTTGTTTTCCGCGACGGTCACAGCCACCGGCGCTTCAGCGGCGCTGCCAACGCCGCTCGCCGAAGGGCCGCATACCATCGCGGCGCAGATTGCCGACCTCACGGGAAATGTGGGCCAGACCAGCAACACGCTGCTGGTGGACACCATCAAGCCGCAGATCACCATCTCTTCCCCGTCCGGGCCGATCAACACCATCAATCCGAGCGCACTGGCGCAATATTCGGACTCCGGCTCGGGCATTGATCCCAATTCCGTTCACGCATTCCTTGATGCAACCGATCTCACCACAACGTTCAGCATCGGCGATGCCGCGACTGCAGGGGTGCTTTCGGGGGTGAGCGAAGGCCAGCACCAGTTCCGCGTTACCGTGGCCGACAAAGCGGGCAATGTGGCGGAAGCTACGTCGAGTTTCCTGGTGGACATAACGCCACCGCAGGCGACTTTTGCCAATCCGGCCGACAATTCCTTCACCAACAATACCCTGCCTTCGGTGGTATTGAACTACTCTGACGGGCTGTCTGGGGTTGATCCTGCCTCCGTCCATATCTTTTTACAGCCGCTCAACTCCCTGGAGACGGAAATCACGGCGCAATTCACGCTGGGCGCCGGCCAGGCAACGGGGACGGTTCCGGCGGTCCTGGCTCCCGGGACTTATCACCTGCGCGCGCAAATCGCGGACAAGGCGGGAAACATCACCAACGTGGATTCGGCGTTCGCGGTGGACACCACGGCTCCGACCTACAATATCGATACCCCTGCGGCGAATGCTTACCTGAACACGGCCACGCCGACCTTCACCGTGACCTATCAGGACGACAGCAGCGGCGTTGATCCGGCGC
>DATIWA010000532.1:0-1607 GCA_035465515.1 Candidatus Limnocylindrales bacterium
CGGAATTGAACCAGGCCAGACAGTTGCCGCTCTCCCGATCAGCGGCGCGTACGCCGAGTTTGTCTGCCTGCCGCAACGTGAACTGGTTCCGGCGCCATCGAGGCTGGATGCAGGCGAGGCGGTCAGCCTGGTGCTGAATTATGTGACGGCGTATCAGATGCTGCATCGCTCCGCCAGGGTCAGGCCGGGCCAGAGAGTGTTGATTGACGGCGCGGCGGGCGGAGTCGGGTCGGCGCTATTGCAGCTTGGGCGCCTCGCCGGGCTGGAGATGTACGGCACTTGTTCAGCACAAAAGGCGCCGGCTGTTTCCGCCCTGGGTGGCATCCCCATTGATTACCGGCAGCTCGACTTCGTGGAAGAAATTCACCGCCTCACGAAAGAGGGCGTGGACGTTGTCTTTGACGGCATCGGCGGCTCCCACATCTGGCGTTCCCGCAAGGCCCTGCGCGCGGGCGGCAGAGTCGTGGCCTATGGTCTTACTTCCTCGCTGCGCGGGGGGCGATTGGCTTCAGGACGCCCGGGGCGTCGTCACCGCTTTCGCGGCATCGCCATCTTCGGGGTGTACATTGCCGGCGGCTGGCTTCTTCCCGGCCGAAGGAGGGTGGTCCCCTACAGCATCCAGTGGCTCAAACGGCTGCGACCGGCATGGTTTCGAGAAGATTTGATTGCCTTGTTTGACCTCCTGCAACAGCAAAAGATCAAGCCGCTGATCGCGCAGCGATTTCCTCTTGCCGGCGCGAGACAGGCGCATGAACTGCTGGGGCAGGGAGGCGTTGCAGGCAAGATCGTGCTCGTGCCGGCAAATTTAGCCGGGTGACACTGGCTTCTGCGAAGCCGGGCCTCGGGTTCCGGTTGGGGGAGCAGAGCCGCCGGGCGACTGGTCCAGCGCGCGCACAATCTTTTGAAATGCCGGGTCTGATGCGAGCGGTTCCAACTCGGGGTCTTCGGTCAAGTTCTTTGGGTTCTTCAGGCCGCGTTGAACAGCCTCTTCAAGAGCTTTCAAAGCTGCTTTTTTGTCGCCTTCGCGCACCCTGGCTTCGGCCAGCAGCAGGAGCGGCCACGCCTGGTCAGGAGCGGCGTCAGCCATGGACTCAAAGTATGCCGCGGCGCCGGGGAAATTGTTGTTGCGAAACTCGTTCTGTCCCGTCTCGATGCCCTGTATCCAGAGCTGATTGAAGGCCCGCACGAAGACCAGGTGGTCCTTGCTTTTGGACCTGGCCTCGCGCCGCAGGTCAGAGAGCACCGAGAATATCTGCTGCTGCACCCGAGATCGCACGTTGGGAGGCACTTTGCCGAGTTGGGCGATCTGTCCCGAGGCGAGCGAGGTCAAAGATTCCTGCTTTTCGATTTCCTGCTCTTCGCGATGTCTCGCCTTCTTCATCGCTTTTGAATCCTTCAGGGCCGCGGCCTGTTTCGCGAACCGGTCCACGTCCTCCAGGCCCTTGAAGTCCGCAGCCAGGGAGCGCACCGCATAGAATTGCGCCATCACGTCGCCGCGCTGCTCCGCCTCAGCAGCTTCCGCCTGCGTCTGTTGCAACAAACGGTGAATGAAAGCCCGGTCAGGTTTTTCCGTGCCGGCCTGCATGGCCTTGAGCTCCATCCATTCA
>DATIWA010000533.1:0-9155 GCA_035465515.1 Candidatus Limnocylindrales bacterium
CTACCTGAAGAATTACGTCCAGCATGTGTACGCGGTGACTCCGCAACAGGTGCAGCAGATGGCGGAAAAGTACCTGGCGCCTTCCAAAATGACGATTGTGGTGGTCGGAGACAAAAGCAAGATCGCCAGTCAACTCGCGCCGTATGAGGCCAGCGGGCAGTAAGCGGCCAAGTGAGCGTAATGATGGGGCGCTTCCGCGCCCCTTCTTTTCTGCACCTCAGGTCATGGCCAGACGCCAGCAGACGTTTTGGCGGAGACGAGGTCAGCTTGACGTTGTGGAGCGAAAGATCTTCTGGCTGCTTTTTACGATATCCGGCCTGGCGCTGGACCTGCTGCTGCCCATTTACTGGAGCCTGGCGCTTACGCTGCCGCTCCTGGTCCTTTGCTGGTGGGTGGCCTACCGCAGCGGATGGTTCGGATAGTCCTTCAGGCTGGCATCCAGTTCAGTCTTATGACCTGTTCCAACGCACAGTAATTCAGTTTGCCGCGCTCACGCTGGAAGCATCGAGATAGACTTTTTCGCTGCTGATTTGCGCGGCCTGCTTCTTTGTGAGCTTCCATTCCTCGCGCAACGATGCCGCGGCCGGCGGCAGTTGCAGCGATCCCCGAACATCGAACCGCTGGCCTTCCCGGAATTTCACCTTGTCGCGGCCATGCAGCATGACGAGCATGCGGTTCCCTTTGGCTCCCACCGCATAGACAAGGTCCTTTCCCGGTCCCGGCTCAAGCTGCACGTCATTAAGAAAGTAGACGTAACCGACGCTCCGGTCCGCCTGCCGCTGGTCAAGAACGCTGGAGAGGTCCGTGGGGACGCTGAGCTGGGTTTCAGACGAACTCTCGGTGGCGCGGTCGAGGCTGGAGCAGCCGGCGATCGAGAATAAGACGAGGCAAAACAATGCCAATCGAACTGAGTGTCGCGCAATGTCCATCATCCGAAACTCCTGGAAACTTTGATGCCATCCAGCGGGCAAAGGACTGCTCTGAACCAATTCAGCATCGCAGTCCTGCAACGGGGCGCGAGCCGGGATCTATCCCGGCGGCCAGCTCAACTTTCTCCCTCCCAGCAAATGCAGATGCAGGTGAAAAACCGACTGGCCTGAATCGGGGCCCACGTTGTAAACGGTGCGGTATCCCTGCTCAATGCCCCTCTGCTTTGCGATTTTTGCCGCCACGAGATGGCAATAGCCGATGATCTCAGCATCGGCTTCCCCAGCCTCTTTGATGTCCACGATGTGCTTTTTGGGAATAATGAGCACGTGCGTGGGCGCCTGCGGCCGAATGTCTTCGAAGACAAAGGTCCGATCGTCTTCATACACTTTCTTCGAGGGGATTTTTCCGGCGATGATGTTGCAGAAAAGGCAGTCGCTCATGACCGTAAAATGGTAACAGACGGGGGCCGCCGGCGGGGTGGATGGAGCGGCCCGCCGCCTGGCGATCAGAATGCGCTGCTGCGATTGTCGTGGGAGTGCTAGAGGCCGAATGCCTGGCGCTGATTTCTTTTGCTTTATTATGTTTGCGGATTGAGGGAGCACGTATGCGTGGACTTAGCTTTGGTGAACTGCTGGACTATTGCGCGGAAGAAACCAACCGCTGGCGTGACTGGTTCAAGAAGAACGCTGCTGCTTTGGACCTCCCCTGCGACATCGCGGGAACGAAGAACGTGCGCGAACTGGTGCTGCACATAGTCGCCGTGCAGATGCGCTATGCCGAACGTCTTCTGGACCAGCCCATCACGGAATATGAGACGCTGCAATCAAAAACGGCAAGCGAACTGTTCGCGCTGGCGCACAAGAGCGCGGAAGACCTGCGCAGCTTTGCCGTTGCCGCCAACGATCCCGATTGGGACGGCAAGCTGACGTTCCCCACCCGCACCGGCGGCACTCTGACTGCCAGCCGCAGGAAAATTTTCATCCATTCGCTGCTTCACGGTGTTCGCCATTGGGCGCAGCTTGCGACCTTCCTGCGCCAGCAGGGATACAAGCAGGATTGGCCGCACGATTTCATTTTTTCCAGCGTAATCGGATAACTGGAGCGAGACAGAAACGGCAACGCGCTCGCCGGCCCGGATCAATCCAGCCGGACCAGGAACATGGCTGCATCCGTGTGGGTTTCATGAATGAGTGATTCGGCCCGTTTTTTATCGTCATTGGCAACCAGGATGCGCAGCCAATCGCCGCCCATGGGGCTGGAAAATTGCAGGATTCTGGCCGTGTGATAACGACGGACAAGCTTCTCCTTGAGTTTGGCCGCCTCGGTCCGATGGGCAAAGGCGCCGATTTGCACGCACCAGCGGCCGCCGGAATCCAGAGGCACCGGCGATTCCAGCACCTCGATCCGCACCAGGGCCGTGCCGCGCTGAATGACGCTGAGCTTGCGTGCGGCGGCGCGCGATAGGTCAAGAATGCGGTCGCCTACAAAAGGACCGCGGTCGGTGATGCGCACCAGGGCGGATTCGCCGGTCTTTAGGTTGGTGACGCGCACAATGGAGTTCAACGGCAGCGTGCGATGGGCCGCCGTCATGCGCTCAGTATCAAAGGTCTCTCCATTCGCGGCCTTGCGGTTCTGAAACCCGGGGCCATACCAGCTTGCCCAGCCCACTTCCTTGTAGAGGACTTTGGCATTTTCAGGAACAGTGATTTCATCGCTGATGTGCGGAACCGGCGTGGGCGCGGGACGAGGAGTTGGGCGCGCTCCAGGCGTCGGACTGGGGACGGGGCGCGGAGTTGCGCCCGGCTCCGGAGTGGAAACAGGCGGCGGTGGAGGCGGAATGTTTTTCACCTCCTTGCGCCGGTGGCCGGCGCAACCCGCCAGCAGGGCCATGACCACAAAAAGGGCCGCTAGCTGGAGCGGCTTTTGTCCATGAATTCGGCCAGACGGTTGAGCTGTTCCGCCGCTGTGCGCAAGGCCTTGCTGGAATGGTTGCGGATGGCCGGTACCACCTCGTTGTTGAGGTAGGAAATCACGCGCTCGCTCTCCTGCTCCACTTTTCGCGCGGCTTCGCCGAACTCTTCGTCCAGCTTCCGGCCGAAGCGCTCGAAAGATACTTTCCGGTTCGGATCGTCTTGTGAGTTCATCTTTGTTTGCCTTCACCATTACGGTATCTGTCCCTGCATTATGGATTGCCTCGCTTCCGGGGTCAATCCGGCCGCCCCGGGCAACAGTGCGGGCCGGGTGATCTCATTTAGATGTGAGCGGAGCAATCCACGATCAGGGGCTGGGCAGGCAAAGGCGAAGGTGCGTTTTTCGAGGCTCGCGGCGTGGAGACGCCCCTGGCGCGCGGGTACTATTCGTGGGCGGCAAACTCTGCCGTTGTGGCTTGCCGCCTGGCCCGATTAAAGGCAGAATTGCGCGCCAAAAAGCATCTGGGTTTCCGGCCACGCGCTCAGGATTCGGCGCACTACGCGGATCTGCCGGGTGCTTCTTTCCAGCAGGGGAGCGCCGTTCGTCTGAAAAGTGATTTCCAGCCTGGCATCAACTTCAAGCAGTTCGTTTGAGGAGAACAGGAGCCCGGAAGAGCTCATGTTGATGGCCTCGCCGACGGACCATTGCTCTTGCCCTGCCATGCGATAACGCAGGGGTACACGAACTTCATGACGAATGGCGCGTTGAATCATACCTGGGTCTTGGCGCAACTCTCCCGCCGCGCAGTCACCTATAAATTGCATACTTGCTCCGTCGAATGGTCTGCCTTGACTTGAGTCCGGAAGCGACCAGAATCAGTTTCTCGTACTGCGGGGGTGCTGCCAAGTGCGTAGATTGTCCCGTGGAGAGCCATCCATGTCAAGACAAGAGTCTTCTTCTTAATCTTTTTAATTTCTTTTTAATTCGTGGTTTCCAAACACTTGTTTGCTAATTCGCGCGAACCGTTTTGCCTCCGGGAGCTAGGATCTGCAACCTCTTGCCTATAGGATTGTGCAGTTTGCTTCACAGTCTTGTTGGACGGGTAAATCGCGATGAATATTTTGTGGGCGAAACGACCGGCCAGATGGTGAAAATCTTGTAAGAACAGGAATTGGAGCTAACGGAAACTTCTCATCTATTCATCAGCAAACGCTAATGAGACCTCTCTTAAGTCCATATCATCAATAACTTGGGTGTTGATGGGCTGTTTACCTCCAGTTGATCCTCCATGCATTGTGCGGCCGTGGGAGGTACGGCAGGCTGGGCACGAACGTAACACCAGAAATGGAGGATCTCAACATGCCCAGCGCTCAGCAACTTCGCTTTCGCGAGGCAAAACGCATCCAGCAGAGCTTTCTCGCCCGGTCGGAAAAGAAGGCCCTTCTATGGCTGGCTGCGCGCATGCCGTACGCCATCAACTCAGACCACCTGACACTGTTGGGGCTGGCCGCCATGGCCGGCGCCGGCGCCGGATACTGGTGGTCACGGACCAATTCCGCCGGATTGTTCGTGGTCATAGCCTGTCTTATTGTTAACTGGTTTGGCGATAGTCTTGACGGCACGCTGGCGCGTTTCCGCAATTGCACGCGTCCACGCTACGGTTTCTATGTAGACCACGTAGTGGATGCCTTCAGCGCCTTGTTTCTCCTGGGTGGGCTGGCTTTCTCCGGATACATGTCGCCGTGGATCGCTCTTGCTCTGCTGATTGCATATCTCTTGCTGTCCATTGAAATTTATCTGGCGAGCTATACCCTGGGCGATTTCAAAATTTCCTACTTCAAAATGGGCCCTACCGAGCTGCGCATCCTGCTTGCCATAGGAAACCTGGCATTGCTATGGAAGTCCACGGTGCATCTTGCCGGCCGGGCCTGGCGGCTCTTTGATGTTGGCGGTGCCCTTGGGATCTCCGGGATGCTGCTGGTACTGTTCATCTCCATAATCAGAAATACCGCCCGCCTCTATCGCCGGGAGCCAATTTCCGATTGGGCCCGGCTTCAGTACCGTTCCCGGCGCGTCCCGGTTGCCGGAATGAACTGACAGGCAATGACTTGCCTGTTATTTGCCGCGCGCCCGCACATTGTTTCGCGACGGCCGGGTAATGAGAGCAACCAAACATACTCACGGGTTCATCTCACCTATCCGTTCGGTGTGTCGGCGGGAGCAGGCGGCTGGAGGGTGCGGATCTTGGGCAAAACATATAATCCCGGACAGCGTGTTCCTGAGACCGGCATCTACCGGGTGGAACACGCACCCCACCGTCTCATGCATGAGGCAACGCTGTTCGCCGGCACACAGTTTCCCCGGTGCAAGCAGTGCGGCAACGCCGTGGCGTTTGCCCTCGTCCGTTCGGTGCAAAGGAACAATACGGTCCCTTTCCGCTCAGGCTCCATCCTAGAGGAATTTCCTGCCGGCCCGAAGCGTCTCTCCGCCAAGAAAGCGTGAAGGCCAAACGCGTCGTTAGAGGCACTGTTCTGGCGACGAAGGGCCACCGGCATGCCTCTGATTCAGAAAGCCATATTGCAGGCTTAAGGCGGCGGGAGCGGTGATGCAAGCCGGTTTGCGCGTTCCCGGCGCGCCCAGTCTCTCCGAAAAATTGCGGCCTCGTATCCATTTCCTGCGGTGGTTCTCCATATGGGATAATCATCTGTTTTGCCTGAATCGCGTTTGTTGCGCCGCGCATCATCCGCGCGCGCGATTGTTGCCAAGGAGGCAATCTTGGATTTTCAGCTTACGGAAGAACAGTTACAGCTCAAGAAGTCGCTCCGCGAATTTGCCGAGCGTGAAATCCTGCCCAACGTCATGAAATGGGATGAAGCCGGCTGCTTCCCCATGGAGATCGTCAAGGAACTCGGCCGGATGGGCGTGATGGGCATGATTTTCCCCACCGAATACGGCGGAGCCGGTCTGGGTTACGTGGAGTACGCAATCGCGATCGAAGAACTCTCCCGCGTGGACGGCTCCGTAGGCATCATCGTGGCGGCGCACAATTCACTCTGTTCCAACCACATCTTCCTGGCAGGCAACGAACAGCAGAGACGCAAGTACATTCCCAAACTGGCGACGGGGGAATTTATCGGCGCCTGGGGGCTGACCGAACCCGGCTCAGGCTCCGATGCGGGCGGCGCCCGCATGAGCGCTGTTCGCAAAAACAACGGCTGGGTCCTGAACGGTACCAAAACGTTTATCACCAACGGCACGTATGCCGATGTCGCCGTGGTCATTGCCGTCACGGACAAGACGGCGCATACGCATGGGCTCTCGGCTTTTGTGGTGGAGAAAGGGGCCAGGGGCTTCCGGCCAGGCAAGAAGGAAAACAAGCTCGGCCTGCGCGCGAGCGACACTGCTGAGCTGATCTTTGAAGACTGCTGGGTGCCCGAAGAAGCGCTGCTGGGCAAAGAAGGCGACGGGTTCATTGATGCCATGCGGATCCTCGACGGCGGACGCATCTCCATTGCCGCACTCGGGCTGGGGATGGCGCAGGGGGCTTATGAAGCGGCGCTCAAATATTCCAGGCAGCGCCGCCAATTCGGCAAAGCCATCAGTGAGTTCCAGGCCATACAATGGAAGCTTGCCGATATGGCCACTGAGATTGATGCCGCCCGCCTGTTGACCATGAGGGCCGCGGCGATGAAGGACGCAGGCCTGAAAACCACGCTGGAGTCTTCCATGGCCAAGCTCTATGCCGGCGAGGTGGCGGTAAAGTGCGCGAATGAAGGCGTGCAGATCCACGGAGGCTACGGGTTCATCAAGGACTATCCGGCGGAGAAGTTTTATCGTGACGTGAAGCTCTGCACCATCGGGGAAGGCACCAGCGAGATCCAGCGTCTGGTAATCGCCCGCCAGATTCTGAAGGACTGACTTGGCAGACACGGTCCAATCCTGGGTGGAACGCATCCGCGCGGGCGACGTGCGCGCTCTGGCGCGCGCCATCAGCATGATTGAGGACGGCCGGCCGGATTCGCCGGCGTTGCTGAAGGCGCTTTTCCCGCTCAGCGGCCACGCGCGCGTGATCGGGTTGACCGGCGCTCCGGGATCGGGCAAGAGCACGCTGGTTGATCACATGGCGCGCGAATACCGCAGACAGGAGCGCACCGTGGGCATTATCGCGGTGGATCCCACCAGTCCGTACACCGGCGGCGCAATCCTGGGCGACCGCATACGCATGCAGGCGCACCACGCAGATCCGGGCATTTACATTCGCAGCATGGCCACCCGTGGTTTCCTCGGCGGTCTGGCCCGGGCCACCACAGACGTAAGCACGGTGCTCGATGCCAGCGGGAAAGACATCATCCTGATTGAAACCGTGGGCGTGGGACAGGATGAGGTGGATATCGTCCGGCTCGCGGACGTTACGATTGTGGTGCTGGTGCCGGGAATGGGCGATGATGTGCAGACCATCAAAGCCGGCATCATGGAGATTGCGGACGTCTTTGTCATCAACAAAAGCGACCGCGAGGGCGCCGAGCGGGTTGAGCGGGAAATACGGGCCATGCAGACGCTGGCCATCCGCAAGGATGGCTGGACCCCGCCCATCGTCAAGACGGTGGCCAGCGAGGGCAAAGGCGTGGCCGAACTGGCTGCGGCAATTGCATCGTATGAGCAATTCCTTCAGCAGCACGACCTGCTCCTCAAAAAGAAGGTCAGCAACTGGCGGGAGCGCGTGGTGGAGATGCTGCGCGAGTCGCTGCTGCAACGGCTGATGCGCGAACGCATGCCGGAAGACGAGCTGAACCGGCTGGCAGCCGATGTGGCCGAGCATCGCCGTGACCCTTATTCGGCCGTGGATGAGATTGTGGACAGTTTCACTTGCGGTGCGGAGAGCGCCTCACCACGAAAAGATTGATACACAGAAACCGCGCCGGCGGGCAACAAGGTGGAAGCCGGCCGGGGAGTAGTGCCCTGGAGTTTCTTATGCAAACCATTGATCATCTGGGAATCGCCGTGAAGTCGCTGGCGCAGGCGCGCAAGTTTTATGAGCAGCTTGGCCTGGAGGTCGCCGGCGAAGAGACCGTGGCCCATGAGAAGGTGAAGGTCGCCATGATCCCGCTGGGGGAGAGCCGCATCGAACTGCTGGAGCCGACCAGCCCCGATTCCACCATTGCCAGGTTTCTGGAAAAGCGCGGGGAGGGACTCCATCATGTTGCCATCCATGTTCCTGATCTGGCGCACGCGATGGAAACGCTGAAGTCGTCAGGCGCGCGGCTCATATCGGACGAGATCAAGGTGGGCGCCGGCGGCCATCTCTACATTTTTGTGCATCCCTCCAGCACCGGGGGCGTACTGCTGGAACTGGTGCAGGAAGCGCCGGCGGGAGCCTGAAGGAACGCCGGCAAGAGTACAAAAGCTCGCGACTACCAATCCGGTGAGTGACCGGCAGATGCGATTTTCACTCAAGGTAGTCCCGGCAATTTTAGCAATCTAATGCTGGTTCTTGGCATAGACACTTCCGGCAAAAACGGCGGCGTGGCCCTGGCGGAGCGCGATGAGCACGCGTTTCGCGTGCTTGGGGCGTCGCCTATCGCCGGGGGGACATTTTCCGCGCAATTGGTGCCCACGGTCGCCCGGCTCCTTGAGCAGCATGGCCGCCGTGCGGCAGACCTTGACGGTTTTGCCGTGGTTTCCGGCCCGGGATCGTTCACGGGGCTGCGGGTGGGGCTCAGCGCCGTCAAAGGCCTGGCGGAAGTGCTGCACAAGCCGATTGCCACAGTGTCTCTGCTGGAAGCGCTCGCCAGCCTGTCTGGATTCCAGGGCCTGGTGGCAGCGGCGCTGGATGCCGGACGCAACGAAGTCTTTCTGGGCTGGTATCTCGTGGACCCGGCTGCGCAAACAACCAGGCGCATTGATGAATCGCTGCGTTCCCAGTCTGAACTGAAGGAGCAGCTTGAGGCCCGGCCGGAAGCCGTCCTGGTGACTTGTGATGACTCCGTGGGCAGGCTTGCGTCCGGGATGCAGTGCGCAATCAAGGTTGTGCCGCGCCCTGAGAGTGAGCTGGTGACTCGGCTGGGAATTCGCAAGCTGCTCGCCGGTGACGCTGTCTCAGTTGAGGAACTGGACGCCAACTACCTGCGCCGCTCTGATGCGGAAATTCTTTTCAAGGGCGCCCGCTGAGCATGACGCGTGTAAGGTCTGCCACCGCCGCCGATCTCGGGCGAATTGTCGAAATCGCGAGCCAATCGGGCGGCGCCGGCCAATGGTCCATGGAAGACTATGAAAAGCTCTTCACGCCGGAAACTATGCAGAAAAGTGAAGTCCTT
>DATIWA010000534.1:0-3700 GCA_035465515.1 Candidatus Limnocylindrales bacterium
TCTATCTTCGGTCCTGAAGGAAAAGATTAATGGCGGAAGATGGCCCGCCGCAGATCGGGCCAGAATTCGTGCAGAAGGTTGAATCCGGCATCGCGCACCATGTCAAAAAGCACGCGGTTGCCGATTGGCCCAAACCCCTGCCTCTGCCCTGGGACATAAAGATCGGCCAAGGCCTGAGACGCCGCACCGCCCAGCAGTTTTGATGCGTTGAACGTCTCTCCGCCTTTGTCCGAACGGGTAATGAAGACCCGGGTCGCGGAGTACCATGCGCGCTGAAAAAACGGCAGGTCTGGATTGCGGAAGTATCGCGGGTCCTGCTTCAAAAGCGCCGGCATCAGAAATCTTTCAAAGAACGCGTCCGTCTCGCTGGTGGCCAGATTGATGCCATAGCGCTGGCCGTAGCCGCGGAGTCCTTTCTCATATTCCCGATTGCCGTCCATGACGGCGTCGTGGGTGGCGTTCACTGCGGCATTGGCGAAGGTATGCGGCGAATATGTGTGCTCAAGAAAGACGCGGAATTTATCTTTGCGGGTCAGCGGGCGCCATTGATCGGCCGGCGGATAGCGCCGGTTCATGATGGCCCTATTCAGGCCCGTTTCCACCAGCTTTTTCATTTCCTGAACCGGTCCGGCTTCAGGCGATACCGGCGGTGTTCCCTGCTCTACCTCAGGCCGGCTGCGCGCCTTCGATTGCTCTGGATCCATGGGAGGCGTGCCCTGGGCCGCCAGTACAGAAGAGAACAGCAATACAACCACAATGTAGCCAGCCATGCGCATATTCGTGAGTGAGTGTCAGGTGACACTGAGGGTGACCTTAAGCGATTAGAACTAAGCCGCCATCTCACGGGTTGCTGGGTTAGGTAGGAAAACCTGCTCCTGCGACGGTGACCGGCCGTCGCAATGTGAGTTGCCGGCGTGAGCGCAAACCTCTACTACTCTGAACCAAAGATCCTCTGCGGCGCTCGAAACGCCATGGTTGGAGAGCGGTTCGTGGTCCTTCACGGGTGGCTGGCCAGTTCAGCGCAGCATTCCGTAAATCGTCGCATTATTTTGCGACGTCGCAATGACTCGTCCATTCACGACCACAGGCGTGCCGAAAGGAACGGCCCCGGTCAAGCCATCACGGGCCCGGTTCATGTCACTGTTCCACAGCTCGCGTGAGACCGAGGCGGCGTCATACGCGTGCAGCACGGCATGGCCGGTTGGGGTCTTTTCATAGGCCCAGACAATTCCTGCCTGCTTCCCGTTGGAAGAAACCACTGTGTTGCCGCCGCGCTCGCCGTAGGCCGTTGCTGACGCGGCCACCGGCGCGGCCGCCAGCACTCCATTCTGGAACTGATACTGCTTCAACGTTGTGTTGGAAGGCGCCGCATAGATGTTGCCGTTCCAGTAAGACACGTTGCCGTACAAACGGTTCCAGGCAGGGCTATCGTCAGCGCCCGGGCCTGTGGTAGCCGTGCACCCCTGGCTTCCCACCAGCAGTGCCTGGGGTATCTGCGTGTCTCCGGAAGGGTTGAGCTTGCCAAGATTGCCGAGGTCCAGAAGATAGAGCCGGCCTTCCTTGCTGCTGGCAACTCCCAGTTTGTGTGTGCTGCTCACCTCGGGCGGCAGGAGCGCGAACCCTCCTGAGCCGAAATCCAGATTGGCCGCGTTAATGCAGGCCTGATTGGAAGGAGCAAACCAGTCAACGACCTGGAAGGTATTGCCGTTGAGCCGCAGCTTGAGCACGCTGTCTCCGAAATTCTGCCCTCCCTGGTCCGCGTTAAAGCTGCCGTCAGCGGCGACCACGTAAATGTTTCCATCCGAATCAATGGCCGGTGAGGCGCCGCCCTGCCAGAATGAACCGCCGCCGCCGTGGGCAATCGGTCCAGCCGTTATGTCGTTCGCCTGGAACTGTGGCGTGGAATTGAATACCGCAATCTGCTGAAGCGTTTTCGCGTCATAGGCCATGATCCAGCCGTGGTAGGTCCCGAAGTCGGAAAATGATCCCCACGCAATCAGAATTTTTCCATTCAGTTCTACGAGCCCGGGGCGCTGGTTTTCCCTTAAGGCGTCAAAAGCAAGCTTGCCGTTGACGCTTCCGTGGCCCCCGCCCGGCACACTGGCATTAATCTGCACACTGCCGGGCCCGAAGTCCTTCCCGGTCCTTATGTCCACGGCCCGCAGCCACTGCTCGGCTTTGCGGTTTCGGGCGATGACCGTCACAAAGTACATGATGTCACTCGAAGGATCCACAAAAGGCGTGCCGGTGATGCCGGCCTCAGGCCCCAGTGTGATGCGGCCGCTGATACCAGACGTCAGGCTGGTGACGCCTGCGGCGGGATCAAGGTATTGTCGCGTCCACAGCGGCGCACCAGGATGGTCCGCATCAAATGCAAAGACGCTGTCGTGTTCCGTGGCCAGAATCAGCACGTTATGCGTGCCCGCCGATCCCATGTCAAGATTGGCGATGTACAGCGGCTGGGCCATGATCGTGCCATCGGTGGTGAAAGTGGCCAGCTTGCCAAATTGCGAGACATTCACGCCGGCCGGCGTCAGGATGGTTTCATTGGAATACAACCCTCGCCCGGAGTTGTCCGCTTTCCATTGCAAGACCCCGGCCGCTTGCGGGTCGTGATTCTGTGGATCCTGGTCCACGGGCCCAGACTGCTTGACCCCGCCACAACTCAGAAATGTCAGGAGCAAGCCTGAAAAAGCGATTCCGCAGGAAACAAGAACGAGGACTTTGGATTTCATGTGCCGCCTCGATTCGAAGGTCAGCGGGTGAGTTGACCTGAGTGCTAGGATTAGCGCTCGCGAGCTCCCGGTTGCCCAGAATTCGGGGCGACGGTTTGGCAGGTAACTCCAGGCCAAAATGGCAATATTAACAATCCCTAACAAAGTGGCGACGCCGGAAAAAAATTATCGAAACAATGAAAGGGCGGCCAATTTCAAGGGAAGGCTGGCGGAGAGAGTGGGATTCGAACCCACGATACCCGTTAAGGTATACACGCTTTCCAAGCGTGCGCCTTCAGCCACTCGGCCATCTCTCCGGCGCAGGATGGGACCGACTCATTATAGCGAATATGAGGCTTCGGTGTTTACCGCCACCATCAAGGGACTGCAAGGCGACGTCATCGCACGGAAGAACCATCGATTTGCGTGACCGCAGAGGCGGCGATGACGCAAAGGAGCTGGCCTGCGTTTCCAGGCAAGCGCCTCAGGGTTTCAGCTGCTGCCCGGGTTTGCCGGGATGGCGATGCGCCGCACCATGCCGCCTGGTTCCGCAGTGGCGGCAGGCTTTGTGCTCAAGGGGCGCTGACTATCGCATCGGCAAAGCCCGGCGGTCCTCCTGGCGCACGTAAAAATTCAAATCAACTCTGCGCAGAAAAACGCAGGAACACGCAAAGCCATCATCGCGAGGCAAAGAAACGCCCATGGAATATGCTTCCGGACGGCCCCTTCACAGAGGCCGCCCGGTCTTTACTACAGCACAGGCTCGGCCGCGCGGATGTACTCAATGACGGCATCGCTCCAGCCGTCGACGTGCGTCCACGCGCCATAGCCGACGCCGTTCTGGTAGCTGGCCACGTTCAGCATGTAGCCCCGCGCGCGCGGGCTGGGCACCGGGTCGTGCGACTGTTCGTCCGAGATCACGATCAGCCGGTCGTATTTCTCGTCGATCCCGGCCAGCGCCTTTCCCAGGTAAGTGCTGGCGTGCG
>DATIWA010000535.1:0-4093 GCA_035465515.1 Candidatus Limnocylindrales bacterium
CCTCCAGGCCTTCATACATTTCAAAGGCGGAAGCGGCCACCCCCAGCAGGTTCAGCGCGCGACTGTCCTCATGGCCCATCAACTCCAGGATTGAGACCGCCGAATTTACTCCTGAAGCCGCGAAATGATGCGGCAGGCTGACCACGTGATCATTCCAGACCGGAATGGCCGTTGCGCCGATCAGCACGCCCGTATAAGTCGAAAGCACAAGGCCCGTGGCTGAGGCCAGCATGCCCGCCGCGTCTTCCACAATGCGAATGGGCAGCGCACCCCCGAAGCGCCGTCGCATCAGGTTGGCGAAGGCGGCAGCGCCGGAAAACGATGAAAATGCCGCCAGCGTCCACGCGCCCATGTTCATCGCGCTCTGCGGTTTGAAGACCCGCAGCATGTTCAGAAAACGTGAGGGCACTCCAAGATCGGAGATCAGCAGCGCCGGGGAAAGCACTCCCCCAATGGCCGCCACCCAGCGCGCGCTGCGCACCAGTTCCGGATCGTCCGTCAGCAGATTGGCCGCGCTGGCCACCACCGCCGCCGCCCCCGCCGCTCCACCCACAAAGAAATAGACCGGTATTTCCATGGTCCACTGCGGCTCTTTCAACAATGGAATGCCGTAATATCCGGTTTCCGCGGTGGCGCTGGGGAATGGCGCGCCGGCCGGCACCGCTCCTTTTCCGCTGACCACGCCTCGCTCCAGAGCCTCGCGGCGGAGCTGGGCCAGTCGTTGCTCGCTTTGTGCGTCGGGTACTCGATTGGGAATCTCGGGAAGTGGAACTCGGCTCATCGGCGATTGTCTCCCAGGAACGCCAGCAGCGTGGCGCCCAGCATCGCCCCCGCCGCGACTGCGGCAGAGGTCCAGCCCTTCTTGAGATAGATGGTAGGAACTTCCGGTTGCGGGGGCAGGTTGTAGCTGCGCGGATCGCCCCGCAACAGAAAGAATGCATGAATGCCTTTCACGCTGGTGTCCACCGGGTCATAGATCACGGCGTCATCCACACCCCGCGCTTGCAGCAGTTTCAGACGCTCTTCTGCCTCGGCATGAAGCTGGTTAATCTCGCCGAACTTGATGGACTCTGTCGGGCACGCCTGCGCGCATGCCGGCTTGAGTCCCGCCTGCTGTCGGTCGGAGCAGAATGTGCACTTGAAGGCGCGCCCATCCTCCCTGTTCTTCTCCACCACCCCGAACGGACAGCTTACGACGCAATAGGCGCAGCCGTTGCAGATGTCCGGCTGCACGAAAACGGCGCCGAAATCCATACGCACGATCGCGCCCGTGGGGCAGGCTTCCAGGCACCCTGCTTCTTCGCAGTGCTTGCAAACGTCGGAAGAAAATCCCCACCCCGGCAACTGGCCCGCGTCGTTGCCGCCTGCGCCGATGGTCGTCGGGTTCTCCACAAACTTCACGTGCCGCCACGTCGAATGTCCCACCGCCTGCGTGTTGTCATACGAGTGGCCGCTCCACTCATATCCGTCTTCGGAAAGCTGGTTCCATTCCTTACAGGCCACCTCGCACGCCTTGCAGCCGATGCACAGGGTGGAATCGGTTAGAAACGCGGTTACCTGGCCGCCATGGCCATTGGGTTTGCCCTTCCCATTACTGATCGCTGCTGTGCTCACGCCGTCCTCCTAAGCTCTTCCTTCCATTCATCCAATGCCGCGCGGCCGCGCGGTACGCGGCCCGGCTTGGCGTGGCAAACCAGCGCCTTGGTTTCCATGATGCGCACGTTCGGTTCCTCCGAGATCGCAAGCAGGTCGTTGGGGACATCGCCCTGCACCAGCCCCTTGTAGCCGAAGTGGTAGGGAAGCGAGATCACGTGGACGGGCCGTCCGTCAATGCTCAACGGCTTTTGCCGTGACGTGACGAGCGCCCGCGCTTCCAGGATGCCGCGCATGGTTGTTATGGTGAGATATTCCCCGTTCCGCACGCCGATCTCCTCGGCAAGCTGCGGTGAGATCTCCGCGAACAACTCGGGTTGCAGTTCCGCCAGATGACTCAGATAACGGCTCATGCCTCCCCCGGTGTGGTGCTCCGTCAGTCTGTAGGTGCTGAGCACATAAGGGAATCGTTTGTCGCCGTCCCCAAAAGCGTAGGCGTTGTCCGGCCTTTCATGCTTCTTTGCCGGGGGATTTTTGCTGTGCTCGGGATAGAGCGGGTTCGCCGTTACCGATTCCAGCGGCTCGTAGTGAGTGGGCAATGGCCCGTCTTTCAGTCCACTGGAGACCCAAATCCACCCGGCTCCGTCCGGGTGCATGATGAATGGCTTGTCTCCTGCCAGCCCAGCATCGCCCTTTGCGTCTTTGTCCGGCTTGTAATCCGGCGGTTTGCTTTTGGTGAAGTCCGGTGTGTCGTGCCCGGTCCACTCTTTCTTCTCTGCGTCCCACCACACCAGCGCTTTGCGCTCGCTCCACGGCCGCCCGTCCGGCTGGGCCGATGCGCGGTTATACAGGATCCGGCGATCGCTGGGCCAGGCAAAGCCCCAGCCATGTCCATAGCGTCCACGCGGTTCGCGCAACCGGGCTTTGTTCTTCTCCGGCTCGGGCATCACCCCGGAGTAGATCCAGCAGCCGCACGCGGTTGATCCGTCGGCCTGGAGCTCAAGGTATCCGCTGACCAGCGTGTGGTCCTTCACCCGGTATCCGTTGATCTCGCCCAGCACTTCCTCGATGTTCGGTTCGGCATGTTTCCCATGCGTCCCGTAATCCCAGGTCAGGGCATTGATGGCCTGGTTTCTGCGCGTGGACTCTCTGGCGGCTTTCTCTTTCAGCCTGCGCCCCAGGTGATACACGAACCATGTTTCGCTGCGGCAGTCGCCCGGAGGGTCCACCGCCTTTTCGTGGAATTGCAGCAACCGCTGGGTGTTGGTGAAGGTGCCGTTCTTTTCCGCATGTCCTGCCGCCGGCATCAGGAATATTTCTGTTTTGATCTGCCGGGGATCAAGCTCGCCTCTCTGCACCTCCGGTGATTCATTCCAGAAAGTTGCGGTCTCCGTCTCCACCATGTCACGCACTACAAGCCATTTCAGATTGGCCAGGGCTTTCCTTTGCAGCCTGCCGTTCGTTGCGCCGGTGGCCGGGTTTTGTCCCATTACAAACAGGCCTTCCATCTTGCCGTCCGCCATGTCCAGCCAGTAACCGAGTTCGGAATGGTCTCCCGTGACCCGCGGCAGCAGGTCGAATCCGTATTGGTTGGCCTCCGACGCGGAGCCGCCATACCAGGCCTTCAGCAGGCTCACAATGTATTTATCGAACTCATGCCACCATCCCGTGCTCGACTGGTGTTTCTTGATGTAGGCGCGCAGGCTCCTGGAATCAGCCTCAAAGAACGGCATGGGAATGTAGCCGGGCAGAATGTCATAAAGCGTCGGTATATCAGTCGAGCCCTGGATCGAGGCGTGTCCCCGCAGCGCCAGCACGCCGCCGCCGGGCCGCCCGATGTTACCCAGCAGCAACTGGAGCAGCGCTGCGGTGCGTATGATCTGCACTCCCTTGGAGTGCTGTGTCCAGCCCACCGCATAGCAGATCGCTCCGGTCTTCTCCGCGCCTGAAGCGGAGGTGAAGACCTCGGCAACTTCCAGGAATTTGTCCTTGGGAATTCCGCATGATCTTTCCACCAGTTCCGGCGTGTAGCGGGCAAAGTGCCGTTTCAAAATCTGAAATACACATCGGGGATCTTCCAGATCAGGCGACTGCTCGTGCTCGGAAAGCTCTCCGGCTTCACCGCCCCGGTCTTTTCCGTGCCCGCCGGCCACTTCGGCATGGCCGGCTTTCACCCCGCCGAGTGTTTCCTTTTCAGGCGACCCGGCGTACAGCCATGTCTCTGGATCGTATTGCTTCTTTTCCGGGTCCCAGCCGGAAAACAGTCCGCCAAGGTCTTCCGTGTCCTTGAAATCGTCGCGTACCAGGGTTGGTCCATTGGTGTAATGAAGCACGTACTCGCGGAAGACTTTGTCGTGTGTAATCGCGTAATTCACCATCGCGCCGAGGAAGATGATGTCTGAACCGGGTCGCAGCGGCAGCCAGTAATCAGCCATCGCGGAAGTGCGCGAGAATCTGGGGTCCACGTGGATCACCTTGGCGCCTTTTTCACGGGCTTCCA
>DATIWA010000536.1:0-4776 GCA_035465515.1 Candidatus Limnocylindrales bacterium
CCATCGTTGCCATCGTTTTTGCCCGCAAGCAGCAACTGATTTTGGCCCTGTTTTCCCGCGAGTTGGCCGCAGCTTCGAATGTAAAGCTCCAGCGTCTGGACCTGGAATTCCTCCTCCTCTTCAGCCTCACCATCCTGGTCTCGCTTAAGTTCCTCGGCGCCCTGCTCGCCGGCGCCCTGCTGATGATCCCTGCAGCCACCGGTAGAAGGCTGGCGGCCGGGATCAACAGTCTTCTGGCCTGGTCGGTCCTGGCCAGCGCCTTTTCGGTCATTGCCGGGCTGTTGATTTCTTCTTTTGCCTTTTCCGGCCTCAATGCCGGTCCCATTGTGGTGCTCGTGGCTGCCTTCCTCTTTGCTCTGGTCTCACTTCTCTTTTTGAGGAGTCCCGAACTTCGACCCTGACATCCAGTCATCTAACAAGCTCATGTGAGGGCGGTCACCGCGCTTTACGCTCAACGCTGAAAGCATGGGATCAGGCGCGGTGAAGCGGCCGCGCCGTTCGCGGGGGTGACATCATGCGCGATGACAGACTCGTTGAAATCATTCGCTGCTCCGCTCATCCGTTTGCCGGAGCGCCTGAAGATTATGATCCTTTGCTGGAGGCGATTGGCGATCGCCGGTTTGTTCTTCTCGGTGAAGCATCTCACGGAACGCACGAGTTCTACCGGCACAGGGCCCAGATCACCAAACGGCTCATCGCCGAGAAGGGCTTCAACGCCGTCGCCGTCGAAGCCGACTGGCCCGATGCCTACCGCGTCAATCTGTTCGTGCGCGGCAAGGGAGAGGACCAGGAGGCAGTGGATGCCCTGGGCGGTTTCCTGCGTTTTCCCACCTGGATGTGGCGCAACGCCGACGTGCTTGACTTCATCGGCTGGCTCCGCAATTACAACGAGCATCGCATCATGAAGAAAACAGGCTTTTACGGGCTTGACCTTTACAGCCTGCATGCCTCCATGCGCGCCGTCCTCGATTACCTCGATAAAGTTGATCCTGAAGCCGCGCAGCGTGCGCGCTATCGCTATGGGTGCTTTGAAAATTTTGGCGAAGATACGCAGGCCTACGGCTATGCCGCCGGCTTCGGCGTAAGCAGGGGCTGCGAGGATGAAGTGGTCAGCCAGTGGATGGAGATGCGGCAGCGCGCCGGCGATCTTGCCCGCCGCGACGGCCGGCTCGAGCCCGACGCGTTTTTCTTTGCCGAGCAGAATGCGCGTCTGGTGAAAAACGCCGAGCAGTATTACCGTTCCATGTTCCAGGGGCGCGCCTCTTCATGGAACCTCCGCGATACTCACATGGCCGGGACGCTGGACGCGCTGGTGCAACATATCGGCGGCAACTGCAAAATCGTCGTCTGGGCGCACAACTCCCATGTCGGCGATGCCCGAGCCACGCAAATGGGCGAGGAAGGCGAATTGAACCTGGGACAACTGGTGCGTGACCGTTGGGGCAAGGAGGCTGTGCTGGTTGGGTTCACCACTTACACGGGCACAGTGACTGCCGCCTCGGCCTGGGATGGTCCCGCCGAGCGCAAACGCGTGGTGCCCGGCTATCCCGGAA
Organism: Candidatus Limnocylindrales bacterium; assembly: GCA_035465515.1. Classification (GTDB taxonomy): domain Bacteria; phylum Acidobacteriota; class Terriglobia; order Terriglobales; family Acidobacteriaceae; genus Angelobacter. The sequence goes on from DATIWA010000536.1 coordinate 1,554, forward strand.
GCTATGAGACCCTGTTTCATGAAACGTGCATTCCAGGTTTCCTTGTTCTGCCCGGCGCGGAGTTTGCCGCCCATGCGGCGCTGGCAAATCGCAAACTCGAACGGGCGATCGGGGTCATCTATCTGCCGCGGTCGGAACGCGCCAGCCATTATTTCCATGCCCGCATGGCCGATCAGTTCGACGCCGTAATTCACGTTGATGAAACTCGCGCCGTTGAACCGCTGGAGCGCGAACAGACGTGGGAACAGGGAGAGGTCCCGGAGACGTATCCCACTGCGCTTTAAACAGCGTAATGAAATTGAAACGGCGTAATGAGAAAAGAAAGAGGGTTACGCCAGCTCCAGCTCAATCTTCTTGGTTTCCGGATCCAGCCGGGAAATCCTGAAGCTGCGGACTTGCCCTGCCGTCGCGGCTTCCCGCTTTGTTTCGCCGGCGTCTGCCCCGCCTTTCCAGCGTGCCGAGAGCATCAAACTCAGTGAAGACAAGTCCGCCTTGGCTGACGGCGCAGGTTTTTCCGCCGAACTCGCGGCCTGGGCCTCTGCCATTTTGCAGACGCCCTGAACGCCTTCGCCCAGTTCGACACGGGCAAATCCGCCGGAAACCTCCATCATCCGCCCCGTTACCGCGTCTCCTTCTTTGTGTTCAGCGATGTATTCATCCAGGCTGCTCGGGGCCATCTGCTTGACGCCCAGCCGCACGCGGCGCTTCTCCGGATCAATCTCAAGCACCTGCGCCTTTACCTGCTGTCCCACCCGGAACATCTCCTGGGGATGGTTGATTCTCTTTTCGGCGCTCATGTCGCCGATGTGGATCATGCCTTCCACGCCCTCGACAAGCTGCACGAACGCGCCGAATTTCATGATGCTGGTCACCGGGCCTTCCACCACCGAACCCACGGTAAACCGCTTCGTCACGTCCGCCCACGGGTCGCCCAGCGCCTGCTTGAGTCCCAGAGACAGGCGCTGCTCCGCCGCGTTGACTCCCAGAATCACCGCCTCCACCGTATCGCCCGGCTTTACTACGTCGCTGGGCCTCCTCACCTTCCTGGCCCATGACATTTCAGAGAGATGGATCAGGCCCTCGATGCCCGGCTCCAGTTCTACAAAAGCCCCAAAATCGGCCACGCGGGTCACGGTCCCGCGTACGCGTTCGCCTACCTTGTATTTTTCCGCCGCGGTGTCCCATGGATGTGGCTGAAGCTGCTTCATGCCCACCGATATCCGCCGCTTCCCGCCGTCATTGGTGATCTTTAGGATTTTGACTTCCGCTTCCTGCCCCGGCGAGAGCACGTCAGCCGGTTTGTTCACCCGGCCCCAGGCAATGTCGCTCACGTGCAACAAAGCGTCCACTCCGCCTATGTCAATGAACGCCCCATAGTCCATCAGGCTCCGCACAATGCCCTGCACCGTCTCGCCCTCTTTGATCTCCGCGTATCGCAGTTCCCTGGTTGCGCGCTCTTCTTCCTCGAGCACCGCGCGCCGGTCCACCACCACGTCTTCCTCGGTAACGTCCAGCTTGATGATGCGGCAGCGGATCTCCTGCTCCACCAGCTTCTCCAGCTCCGCTGCGTCCCGCGTTCCGCTGCGCGACGCCGGCATGAACGCCCTCACGCCCACGTCCACGCTCAGCCCGCCCTTCACCACTCCCGTCACCCTGCCCACAATGGCGGCTTTCTCCGCGAACGCCTTCTCCAGCGCCGGCCAGTCCTTGGGCCGCTCGACCTTGAAGCGCGTCAGCGTATAGTAGCCTTCCGGATCGCGCCCGGTGATTGAGACCGGCATCGTGTCGCCCGGTTTGACCGCCTCTCCGCCGCCCAGGACCTCGGCCAGCGGCAGAATGCCTTCCGTCTTGAAGCCGACGTCAAGCACCACTGAGTCCGCCGTCACGGCGATCACCGTGCCTTGCAGGCCCTTGCCGCCCTCGCCGGGCTTCTTCGTATGGCTCTGCTCGTACTGCGAAAGGATCTTGTCGAATGATTCGGTTGTTTCGGCGTTGGCTTGGGATTCAGGAATGTTCGCGTTGGACATGAACGGTTAATTCTCGCTGTGAGGTGATATTGCCTAGGATAACATCCTGCCTGAATACAATCCGCAATTCCCAGTCCGCAATACCCGGTCCGCAATACTGAAAGACCGGCGGCCGATTTTTGACCCGACCCGGGATGCAACAAGCAGATGGGAGACAAGCGCGCCACCGCCAGCTGCTGGGAATGGAAAGGCTTGACGAACTAACTGTTCAACGTTGATGGCGATGGCAGCGGAATTTGCTTTTCGATTTGCAGATAACGCCAGCGCAGCAGCCCAGTGATGGTTCCCCAGGTCAGGCCAGGCACGAAGAAAAGCACCGGTCCCAGATTGCCGGCGAGGCTGAAAAACGCCAGCCCCCACAACACGGCATATGTCGCCCGGAAGCCGGAATAGAGCAGGATCAGCGCCGGCACGAGAAGGGCCAGCCCTGACAGCGGCGGCCCCAGCACACCCGCGGCGCAACTCCGCATGACGCTGGAAATCAGGCTGTCGGGCTCGCGCTTCCAATAGAGTTTGCACACCCATGGCGTCCAGACAAGGACCGAGAGAAACATGAAGAAATGGACGCCGAACGCCGGCCTTCCGGGCTGGGCCGTGGTCAGGTATATGCACTCGAGGACCTTGAGCAGCACCGCCCAGACCATCAGCGCTGCAACATAGAAGTCCCGCTTCAGCTCCGGTGCGCTGCGAACCACGCCTGATTTCGCCAACAGCGCCCGCCGGTGGACCTCGCCAACCACAATGCCGGCCACCAGCCCCGAATACAGAAAATTACCCAAATCCAGCGGCTGTTCGCTCAACAACCGGAACGCGGGGGCCAGGATGAACCACATCGCCGAAGTCAGTGTTAAACCGAGGCCGCCCGCCCAAAGAAACACGGCGTTCGCCTCTGACTTCAACCTTTTGGGGACCGCCCACAGGAGCGCCGGGCCCACAAGTCCCGCACCGGCCGTTGTCCATATTGCCTTTTGCAAATATGCGGCAAAGAACTCCCGATGCGCGGCCGCCCCCGCCAGAGAGTAATCGGCGTAAATGCTGCGCAAATGAATGCACGGAAAGGTCGTCAGCACCCAGATCGCCACGGCCAGCCAGAAAAGCCCCATACCTTTTCCCCTTGATCATGGCTCCTGTACGCCTGGGGAGAACAACGTGAATTTCCGTTTCCAGACGGACTTGAGTCCGAGAAGCGCAAGCGC
>DATIWA010000537.1:0-4442 GCA_035465515.1 Candidatus Limnocylindrales bacterium
CCGGTGGATGCCTGCTGGTTCGTGCAGGAGTCCGAAACGCTGTTTACCGCGGTCACCTGGAACGAACCGTCGCTGGCCTGCGTTCCCTGCACCTGCACCTGGTGGCCGTCATTGGGCTTCAGCATTGAGCTGTCGCCGGTAAGATTAATGGTCTGGCCGTTCTCGGCGGCAAGGGTCCAGTTTCCGCCTGCCTGTTTCAAACAGCCCGTCATGGATGTCGGCTGGCCGGCGCTGGTCTCAGTGCCCGGTGTCTGGGTGCTCTGCTCGCCGCTGGGCGGAGTCGCCGGCTGCTGCTGTTCTGGTGTCTGCGATGGCGGCTGCTGCTGGTCCGGCGTCTGTGATGACGGCTGCTGCGCTGAGGGTTGCTGCTGGTCCGGTGTCTGTGATGACCCGGCACTGCCGCTGCTCTGCGCAAATGCCATGCCTGAGGCCAGCATCATTGCCAAAAGAAATTTCCTGTTCATGTCTGTTGCTCCTTCGAAGTTCCTGCCCGTCGGGCTATGTCACCTGTCTCCGTGGAGAGTTGCCCAACCCCGGAGACTGATTTGTGGTTAGAGATTAGTAAACAACGGAGGGTTGGACTAAGCATGCAGATTTAACCAGCGGCTGCACTCGGAGCGAAGGCAACCTTATTAGAAGTCCGAAATTGGAAGTTGCTGCGGCAAGAAACAGAAAGCGCTCTGACATTCGCAGGCGATGACATGCGCAGCAAGGGCCTGAGCGCACGAACGGAGGGAGAACCGTGGACAGCGCCACTCTGCTGATAGAATCCTCCAAGCATATGCCCGATCCCGCAGAAATCCTGAACCACGATTGCGCCTGGATGCAACTCGCCCTGGAGCAGGCCCGGCTGGCCGCGGCAAGCGGAGAGGTCCCCGTGGGCGCGCTGGTCATAAAGGATGGCGAGATCGTAGGTCTCGGGCATAATCGCAACCTGCTGGATAACGATCCTACGGCGCATGCGGAGATCGTGGCCCTGCGACAGGCTGCATCGCGGCTGGGCAATCACCGCCTGCCGGGATGCGTGATGTACGCGACCATTGAACCATGCTCCATGTGCGCCGGCGCCATAACTCATGCACGCATCGCGCGTCTTGTCTACGGGGCCGACGATCCCAAAGCCGGAGCTGCGGGCTCCGCCCTCAACGTTCTGAACCATCCGAGTCTGAACCATCGGATGGAAGTCACCGCAGGCATATTGCAGCAGGAGTGCTCCGCGTTGCTGACGCACTTCTTTGAACAGAGGCGGAAAAAGCCGCTGCCAGACAACGGGCATTGAGAACAGACCCTGAAGAGGGGATTCGCTTGCTGCACCTGTTAAAATATTCCTGATCACTGCCATCCCCGGCGCGGAGAGGTGCGTGAGTGGTTGAAACGAGCCGCCTCGAAAGCGGCCATACCTGAAAGGGTATCGGGGGTTCGAATCCCTCCCTCTCCGCCAGTCTTCTGACCGCATTGACCATGGATCCAAGCCAGCTTGAAGGAAAACGCCTTGGCATCGTCCTCACGGACGAGAAGGATGGATGCTCATTTGCCGGCGCCGCCCGCTGGGACGGCGAGACGCTGAAGATTGACCGTGGCCCTGACCAGGCGCCCTTTGAAGTTCCAAAAGAGTGGCATGAGCACATCAAGCGCGTGACAAGCCCGGTGGTGAAGGCGGTGCTGGACGGCGCGGAATTCTGGCTGAAAATCGGAACGGGGCGCGCTGCTGAAGACGACATTGATTGACCAGGCGGCCGGCCGAGCAGCCCCGAAGCCGCGGCTACCGCATTTCGAGAACAAAAAACACCGCCGTTTGCCGGCGGTGTTTTTTCGTCGAACCTGCCGCGCCCGGGCTATTTCACAAAATGCAGCCCCTGCGGAATCAGTTGCGGGAAAACGTAGGCGTACATCATCACGATGATGCCCACGATGGAACCCAGGGCCACCGAATGCCAGACGACGAAGCGGAAGATCTGGCCTTCGTTGCCGACCTGGTTGGTGGCGGCAGTGGCAATGCAAATGGATTGCGCGTCCACCATCTTGCCCATTACGCCGCCGGCGCTGTTGGCCGCGGTCATCAGGGTCGGGCTGAGACCGAGCTGCTGCGCCGTAATTTTCTGGAGGCTGCCGAACAGTGCGTTCGAAGACGTATCGCTGCCGGTGAGGGCGACACCCAGCCATCCCAGGAAGGTCCCAAAGAACGGGTAAAACCATCCGGTATGCGTGAATGCCAGTCCCAAGACGGCGTCGGTCCCCGAATATCGAGTAATAAATCCAAGACCCAGCATGGCGGAGATGGCCAGAACAGCGAAACGCAACCGATACAGGGTGTGCCTGAACACCTTCAACATGCGGCCCGGCTTCATTCCGGTCACCAGCCCAGCCACGATGGCGGCCAGGAAACAACCCGTGCCTGTAGCTGTGAGCCAGTTAAAGTCGTATCTCGCGGCTTCCTTGGTGGGTTTGGCCACAACCGGCGCATCCCGCTGTACGAGGTTGTGGAGATGAGGGACATCCCAAACCGGCGTGGTGGCCTTGTTCACCGGGTTCTTGAATTGCGGCAGCCCCCAGACCAGGACGAAGACCGAGAGTATGGCAAAAGGCAGCCATGCTTTGGCGACCTGACCCGCAGTGTAATTGTGGGCGGTGCCGCTGAATCCACCGGAGGCGCTCCGCTTGCCGGCTCCGGCGGCGGCTGGTTCGGTCCGTTCGTCCTCAAAACGCCATATGTTTTTGGGATGCCATATTCGCAGGAACAGCACGGTGCAAACCAGTGAGACCACGCCGGATGCGATGTCCACCAGATTGCTGTCAACGTGGTTGGACCAGATGTACTGCGTGACGGCGAACGATATTCCAACCACCAGGATGGCGGGAAGGACCTCAAAAGTCTCTTTCCATCCCACCATGGCGCGGACCAGCCAGAAGGGCACAATGATGGCGGTAATGGGAAGGATACGCCCGATCATTGCATTCAGGTCGGATTCGGGCATGGCGGAAACCAGCGCAAGCGTGTGCACCGGCGTGCCAATGGCGCCCCAGGCAACCGGCGCAGTATTGGCAATGAGGTTCAGGGCGGCGGAGTGGAACGGTTTGAATCCCAGCCCGATCATGAATGCGCCGGCAATCGCAACCGGCGCTCCGAAGCCCGCTGCCCCTTCGATAAAGGCGCCAAAGCAGAAAGCGACAAGCAAGAGCTGGAGGCGGCGGTCAGCCGTGATCCCGGCCACGGAAGTCTTCATGATTTCGAAGTCGCCGGTATCCACCGATATGTCATAGAGATAAACGGCCGCCACCACAATCCACACGATTTTGAGCAAGCCGAATGCGACCCCGTAGAAAAAACTTGCGCTCGCCAGCGTGACAGGCATGCCATACACAAGAGTGGCGACCAGCAACGCGGTTCCCGCGCCCGCCAGAGCGCACCAATGCGGCTTTACCCGAAGACCGGCCATGAGCGTGAATAACACGATGATCGGTAGCGCAGCCACCAGGGCCGACAGCCACCAGTGATGAAGGGGGTCATATACTTGCGTCCAGGTCTGCATAGGATCCTCCTAAGATTAAGGGCGCTTTGTGGGTAACCTTTGCCTTCGACACTGCCACGGCCAACCGCTTATGCGGTTGGGGACACGGAAGCGCGCCGATACTTTCTGTCTTACCCGGGATTCTGTCAAGGCCTTTTCCGCATTAACTCCGCAGATTGGGAAAATGGAAGTCGAAGCTTCCCGAAAACCCGCCGGACGCCGAACTAAGGCGCGACGCCTAACCCATCAGCCTTTGACGGCGCCCACCGTAAATCCGGCAATGAACCGGTCGAGGAACAGGTTGTACATGAACGCGATGGGAAGGCTGGCAATGAGGCAAGCCGCCATCAACGATCCCCAGTAATAAACGTCGCCACGGATGAGGAAAATGGGAATTCCCACTCCAACCATCTGGTTTGATTCGGTTGAGATGAAGGTAAGAGCGTAGACAAATTCCTGGGTGACCAGGGTGAAGGTGAAAATCACCACGGTGAGGATCCCCGAGACCGAGATGGGGACCACCATTTTGACAAAGGCGCCGAAGCGCGTCAGCCCGTCCACCATGGCCGCGTCTTCCAGTTCCCGGGGGATGGATTTGAAAAACCCCATGAGCAGCCAGATGGAAAAGGGCACAGTAAAGCTGGGATAAACCACGGCCACCGACCAGATGGTGTCCTGAAGGCCAAGAAACGAGATTACCCGGGAGAGCGGGATAAACAAGAGGGTGGGTGGAATCAGGTAGGTGAGAAAAATCAGCACTCCCAGGCGCTGTCCCCAGCGTCCGGTAAGGCGGGCCAGGGCGTAAGCGGCGGGAATGGAGAGGAACAGCGTGGCCGCCACCACAATCACGCCCACCAGCGCGGTGTTTCCCAGCCAGCGCACATACATTGTCTGGGTGAACAGGAATTTCAGGTGCTCCAGCGTGGGCTTGGC
>DATIWA010000538.1:0-1587 GCA_035465515.1 Candidatus Limnocylindrales bacterium
GCAAAAAGGTCTTCCTGCCACGCGATGTCTTCACTGAACTTGCCGGCCGTTGCCTGCTCAGCCCGGTTTCGTTTTGCCAGGCGTTCCAGCCGGTAATAGTCGCTGTAGCTGGCCATGGGGAACAGGACCATCAGGTCCCAATGGTCGCCCTGGCTGTGCCGCATCCAGAGGGGAGCTTCGTCCCCGGCCTCCTGGAGGGCTGCGGCGCGGGCCTTGTAAAGCTCGATCAACCCGGTCAGTTTGCCCGGCGCGGCCTGCACCAGCGTGACTTTGTAGAGATAGGGGTTTTCCGCGGCATGGGCCGCAGGGCAGAAAAAGCCCGACAAAACTGCGCAGAGAACAAGTGTGATGCGCGTCATAGGTGGCTCTCACAGGAGGAAATTAGACTTCGCTCGACACAAGGCACGGCTGCGGGATGCGGCAATTGCGCAGCCTCCGCAGCGGATGTTACCTTAAAAGGTTTGCATTGTGAAAGCAATCTGATCCGTGGAGGAAGCATGGCGTCTTCATACAATGGCATTTCACTTCCGGGAGGTGGAAAGCCCATTACGTTCAGCGGCGGCAAGCTGCAGGTCCCCGATAACCCCATCATTCCCTATATTGAGGGCGATGGCACGGGCCGTGACATCTGGGCGGCCTCCGCTCGTGTATTTGATGCCGCCGTGGAGCGCGCCTATGGCGGGAAGCGCCGCATCCACTGGTTTGAAGTCTTTGCCGGAGAGAAGGCGTTCACCCGATTCAATGACTGGCTTCCCCAGGAGACGGTGGATGCTGTCCGCGACCTGCATGTCGCCATCAAGGGGCCTTTGACCACGCCCATCGGCGGCGGTATCCGTTCCCTGAACGTCGCGTTGCGCCAGATCCTCGACCTCTATGCCTGCATCCGCCCCGTCCGCTATTACCAGGGCGTGCCTTCGCCGGTGAAGCACCCTGAGCAGCTCAACGTGATCATCTTCCGCGAGAATACCGAAGACGTCTATGCGGGAATCGAATGGAAAGAGGGAACGCCGGACGTCAAGAAGCTGATTGATTTCCTGAACAACACCATGCTGGCCGGGACCAAGAAACACATCCGGGAAGATTCCGGGATCGGCATCAAACCGATTTCCGTTACCGGCACCAAGCGGCTGGTGCGCATGGCCATCCAGCACGCCATCAAGAACAACCGCAGGTCGGTGACCCTGGTGCACAAGGGCAATATCCAGAAATTTACGGAAGGCGCTTTCCGCGAGTGGGGCTATGAAGTCGCGCGGGACGAGTTCCGCGAGCACGTGGTGACCGAGCGCGAAAGCTGGATCCTCGGCAACGTCGAATCGAATCCCGGAATCTCCATCGAAGACAACGCCGCCCTCATCGAGCCCGGCATGGAATTCGCTCCCCAGTCCTTCCGCGACGAAGTCATCGCGGAAGTCAAATCCGTCCTCGACTCCATCGGCAAATCGCACGGCAACGGCGCATGGAAGAACAAGATCCTGGTCAACGACCGCATCGCCGACTCCATCTTCCAGCAGGTCGTCACGCGCGCCGACGAGTACTCAATTCTCGCCACGCCCAACCTGAACGGCGACTACATCTCCGACGCTTGCG
>DATIWA010000539.1:0-1749 GCA_035465515.1 Candidatus Limnocylindrales bacterium
ACCCCATGCACGGAAAAAGACTTACGGAGGGTTCCTTATTGTTTCCGCATGACCGGCGATCGGCTCGACGCTTTCCTATCGCTCTAAATATCAAGTTTACTGGCCTGCTGCAGGACGCTGACGAGGAGGGTACGGGCACAACTGTCAACATGGGCAGTAAGGGCATGATGTTCACCACCAACTCTTCCCCCGTTGTGGGGTCGTGGCTGGGATTTCTGATTGATTGGCCAACAGATCCGCACGCTGGCACCGTCATGCTGGCTGCCCGCGGCCGTGTGGTGCATTCCTCGGCCGGCAGAATCGGTGTCGCTTTGAACTGGCACGAGTTTCGGAGGCCGCACCCGGCGCCCAGGGCAATCTCTGGCCTGCCGGACGAAACCAGAAACTAGCGAAGCGCCTGCCGCGCCCGAATAGGACGGCCTCATATATCTCTTAGTACTTTCACGGCCGCACGAATCTCGCTCCGAAATACTATTTGCACATGGACGAGAGCTGCCCATGCTGCCGGGCTCTGTTTGCGGAGTACCGGCGGTATGTTGGGGAATACACGAAAGCGGTCGAATCGCTGGAATCGAGTGCTGACTTTCCGTCGGCCTACGATCACATTCAGAATCTTCGCAGAAAGTGCCGGGAAGCGGAATTCGCGTTTCGCCGGTGCAGGCACCTTCAGGAACAGGCCTCATAGGGAGCCCCTGGCCCAACTCCCGCGCCTTGATTTTCCGCCGCGGCGCGATTTGCAGGTTGCAATCGGTAGGCCGTTGCCCGGATAATATGTGCCATGCGCTTACTGATTGCCCTGGCAGTGCTCGCACCATTGGTGGCTCAAGAGCCGCCACAACCCGCCCACCACGAACATCCCGCGCCGAAGAACCTGAAGCTTCTTCAGCCCCAGGATCTGATGCCCGCCATGCGCGCCTTCAAAGAGGCGCTGGGCGTGGAATGCAGCTTCTGCCACGTCAAGGGAGATTTTGCGAGCGACGAGAATCCGCACAAGGACATTGCCCGCAAAATGATTGTGATGGCGAAGGAAATCAACGCCAAGTTCCCCGACGGCGGAACGCACGTAACCTGCTACACCTGCCACCGCGGCAGTGAGGAACCCGCTACGGCGCCGCCCGCCAGCCAGCCGGCAAAATAGCGTTTACTGCTTCCAACTGGCCGTGAAGATATTGAACTCGTAACGGCCGGTTCCGTTCAGGCTGGAGGCAAACACTATCTCTTTGCCATCCGGCGAGAACTCGGGAAACGACGTGAACCCGCCGAAGTTCGTGACCTGCTCGAGGCCGGTTCCGTCGGTGTTGATCACGAACAGCTCGAATTCGCTGCTGTCGCATTTGAGCTTGTTAGACGAGAAGAGAATCTTCTTTCCGTCCGGCGAAAAGGTCGGCGCAAAACTGGCACAACCGAATTGGGTGATCTGCTGGGCGTTCCTGCCATCCGCATCGGCGACGAACAATTCCATCTTCATGGGCGTCGTGAGCCCCTCGGCAAGCAGGCTTTTGTAGCGCTGGATCTCCGCGGGGGTATTCGGATGGTTGCCGCGCCAGACGATCTTTTTGCCGTCTCTTGAAAAGACCGCGCCGCCGTCGTATCCCAGGGAACGGGTGATCTGCTTCTTATGCGAGCCATCCAGTCCCATGGTCCAAAGTTCCAGATCGCCCGACGCCATGGACGTATAAATGATCTTGCCCGTCTTGAAGTTTACGGTCGCCTCCGCGTCGTAGCCGGGCGTGTCCGTCAGCTTTTTGA
>DATIWA010000540.1:0-3685 GCA_035465515.1 Candidatus Limnocylindrales bacterium
GGATCGAACGGGAGCAGCGCAACAGCCCGAATCCTTTTAGAAACCAAATACGCCAGAGATGTTGTCCATCAGCAGCCCGCCCCGGCGGCTGAAAATGCCCTTCACAAAAGCACTGCCCTCCGCCCCCTTACAGCCGGGCAAACCACGCCTGCATGCGCTCCAGCCCGCGTTTGATCTCACCGGATGAGGTGGCATAGGAGAGGCGGATGTGCTCGCGGGTGCCGAATGCTTCGCCGGGCACCGTGACAACGTGCGCTTCATGCAGCAGCCGCTTGGCGACTTCCGCAGCGGAATTGATGCCGGATTTCCCGAAGTATGCTGAAACGTTGGGATAAACGTAAAACGCCCCATCGGGCCGGACGCAGGTGATCCCGGGAATTTTGCCCAGCGCCTCCACTATCTGGTCACGCAGCGCGATGTACCCGGTCCTCATTTCCGCGATGCACTGCTGCGGCCCGGTCAGCGCCGCCACGGCGGCTTTCTGCACCATGTGGGCGCTGCTTGAAGTGCTCTGGCTCTGCAGCTTGGTCATGGCGCCAACCACCGGGGCGGGAGCAAGAGCGTAGCCCAGCCGCCATCCTGTCATGGCGTACGTCTTGGACAATGACCCTACGATGACCAGATGTTCCTTGACTTCTGTCGCCGAGCCGGCGGAAAAGGCCTGGCCGCCATAGTTAAGGTAGACATAGCATTCGTCGGAGATCACATAGATTCCGCGCTTGTGCGCCAGGCGCAGGATCGCCTTGAAGTCTTCCGGATCGAGCACCGCTCCGCTGGGATTGTTGGGACTGTTAATAATGATGGCCCGCGTGCGCGGCGTAATCTTTCTTTCGATCATCTCGGCGGTCAGCTGAAAGCCGTTGGCCTCGTCTGTCTGCACATAAACGCACTTCCCGCCGCCGTATTCAATGATGTCTTTGAATGAGACCCAGTAGGGTACCGGCAGGATGACCTCGTCACCGTGGTCCACCAGCACCTGGAGCGCATTGAAAAGGGCCAGCTTGCCGCCGGTGGAAGCGATGCTTTCCTCCGGCTTGTACTCGGAACCGAAATCGGCGGCGTGGCGCTTCACAATGGCCGAGCGCAGTTCCGGAATGCCGGCCACGGCCGTGTAACGCGTGCAGTCCTGCTGGATCGCGGCGATTGCCGCTTCCTTGATATGGGCCGGCGTGGAAAAATGCGGTTCACCCGCGCCGAACTCCACCAGGTCCGCCCCGGCGGCCTTCAGCTTGGCGGCTTCCGCCACCACGGCCATGGTGGCCGAGATCTCTATGCGGTTGACGCGATCGCTGAATTGTTTAATTGCGGGTACTGTTGCCATGGTTCCTCACTTCAGATGTTGGTCTCGGCGCCTTGAAATTTCTCACGCAGCCGCTCTTCCACCAGCCCCGGTACCAGCCCGCGCACCGAGCCTCCCAGGCGGTAGACTTCCTTTACCAGCCGGGAGCTCAGGTAGGAGTAGGCCTCGGCAGGCATCATAAAAACGGTCTCCAGCTGCGGCTGGAGCTTGCGGTTCATCAGCGCCATTTGCAGCTCGTATTCATAGTCGCTGATGGCGCGGATCCCGCGCAGCACCGCCTTGGCCTGTTTCTGCATGGCGTAATCCACCTGCAGCCCTTCAAAACTGTCCACCCGGACGTTGCTGTAGGGCTTCACCATCTCTTCCAGCATCTCCAGCCGTTCGGCCAGGGTGAACAGCGGGTCTTTCTCCGCGTTGCGCAGAATGCCCACGATCAGCTCGTCAAAAATCTTGCTCCCCCGCTCGATCAGGTCGAGGTGGCCGTTGGTCAGCGGGTCAAACGAGCCCGGATAAATGGCGCGTATCAAGCTCAAAAGGGATTCCTGCTCAGGCCTGTCTAAGACCTGATTTTATTCTGGAGTGCCCACACTGGGCAATCTGGAATTCAGCAGGGCTGCGCGGCGCATCCGGAGCGGCGGAAAGCGGAAGGGCCCGCCCGGAAAAAGCAACGCCCGCTCACACTGCGGCAGTGATCTCTTTTCTTTCTCTTTACATCTGAAACAGCAGACGAGTATGTTTAACCTCGGGCTTGTTATCACTGCGCTAAATCCCGGTTCATCTGTGAGCAGAAGAATGTTGATGAAGCCTTCCCGCGGCGAAGAAACGCTGCTGTTCGCCAAAAACTTCCTGCAGCACCCCAGGATGCTTGGGTCGATGATTCCCAGCTCCCGTTTTCTGATTGACCGCCTGCTGAGCAAGGTGGACTGGCCCCGCGCCAGGACCATTGTGGAATATGGTCCCGGCGTGGGCACGATCACTTCCCACATACTGGCCCGCATGTCGCCGCAGACCCGGCTGGTGGTTTTCGAGATGAATGAGGATTTTGTGCGCTACCTCAACCGCGCGTTTCCTGACCGCCGGTTGCATGTGGTGCACGGGTCGGCGGAGACGGTCCAGCGCGAACTCGACCGTCTGAAACTCGCCGGCGCCGATTACATCATCTCCGGCATCCCGTTCACCACCATGCCCGTGGGGCTGCGCAACAAGATTATGCGTGAATCCCGCGAGGCGCTGAAGCCTGGCGGCTCAGTTCTGGTGTACCAGTTCACGCGCGCGGTGCTGCCATATCTGAAAACGCACTTCAGCCGGATTGACCAGGACTTTGAGCCGCGCAACATACTTCCCGCCCGGCTTTTCTACTGCACACGGGAAGCGGCCTGATGCGCAAGTCAGCCGGCCGCTAGATCTCGATGATCACCTTGCCGACTGTCGCATTCGACTCCAGCCGCGCATGTGCTTGGGCAATGTCCTCCAGCTTGAACCTGCTGTCGATGCTGGGACGCAGCACGCCGCTGGCCAGCAGAGGCACCACTTCAGAGGCGAACGCCGCGGTCACGCGAATTTTTTCCTCCAGGCTGCGGGCGCGCAGCACGGTGCCGCGAATTTCCAGGCGCTTGCCCATCACGTAGCGGGCATCCAGTTCGTATTTGCCGCCGCCCACGGTCCCCACCAGGACCATTCGGCCCTTGTGGCCCAACAGCTTCTGCCCCGCGTTTACGTAGGGGCCGCCGGCCAGGTCCAGCATCAGCTGGATGCCCTTGCCGCCGGTCCATTTCTCCGCCGCGGCGACCAGTTCGTCAAAGTTATCGCTGACGGCCATCCCGTCTTCCAGGCCATAAGCTTTTGCCTGTTCGATTTTGTCCGCGGTACGCGATGTGCCGTACGGCACTGCGTGCATGGCGCGCGTCAACTGCACCGCCGCCAGCCCGACTCCACTGCCCACGGCATTGATCAGGACGTTCTGGCCGGGGCGCAGCCCGCCCTGGATCCAGAGCGCGTCGTGGGCCGTAATGAACACTTCGGGCACTGCCGCGGCTTCGGCCCAGTCGAGGTTTGCAGGAATTTCAGCCACCAGGTCCTGGTGCGTGGCCACGTATTCCGCATGCCCGGCCCCGCCCAACAGGCCGAAGACCCGCTGCCCCGTCCTCCATCGCGTCACGCGGCTGCCGGTTTCGGAGATTTCTCCGGCGAATTCCAGCCCGGGGATTTCCAAGGGATATCCGGGCGGAGGCGGGTACTTGCCCTGGCGCTGCAGCAGATCGGCGCGATTAAGGCCGGAGGCCCTTACCCGAACCAATATGTTGTCGTTACCGATTTGGGGCCTGTCTATTTCCCGCAGGGTCAGGCCTTCAGGACCGCCGAAGCGCTCAATCCAGGCCGCTTTCA
>DATIWA010000541.1:0-2100 GCA_035465515.1 Candidatus Limnocylindrales bacterium
ACCGTTCCCCTGGAGGACTACGTCGCCGCCGCGTTGCAAGGCGAAAGCGCGATCTTCCATGAGCAGGAGAGCCTCAAAGCCATGGCCGTAGCCGTGCGTACCTATGCCGTACATTTCCGCGCGCGTCACCGGGATGAAGGCTTCGACCTGTGCGATAGCACACATTGCCAGGCCCTGAATTTCACCGCCATATCAGATCGCGTTCGCGCCGCCTCGCAGGCCACTCGTGGCCAGTTGCTCTGGTACAACGCCGCCCCCGCCGCCACCTACTATCACCAGAACTGCGGCGGCACCCTGGCTGCCGGCCGCGAGGTCTGGCCAGATCTTGAAGCTCCATATCTCAAACGCCGCTCTGACCCGTTCTGCCTGCGCGCCACCCCGCTCGTGTGGCGCGCGGAATTCTCGCGCGAGCAACTGGACCAGGCGCTGCGCCGCCAGGGACTTACTCTCCCCGTGCGTTGGACCGGCCTTGCCATAACCCGGCGCAGCGAAAGCGGCCGCGCTCTAAAGCTCGCTTTTCTTGGCCCCGGCAATGCTCAGGCTGCGATTTCCGCTTCTTCATTGCGCTTTGCAATCGGCCGGACGTTTGGCTGGAACCGTGTCCGCAGTGACCTGTATGACCTTGAAACCCACGGCGACCAAATCATCTTTCGCGGGCGCGGCGCCGGGCACGGTGTGGGACTCTGCCAGAACGGCGCGGAGCAGATGGCCCGCGAAGGCAAAACCTATCGCCAGATCCTCGACTTTTACTATCCCGGCGCCGCCCTTGGCCTTACCGCCCAGGGACTCGCATGGCAGGAGCGCCGCAGCGATCATTTCCTGCTGCTGAGCACACAGCCTGAGCAGGACGCCGCAGTCCTTCCGCGCGCGGAAGCCATTTTGAATTCCGTGCAGGCGGACCTCGGCTGGCGTCTCGGCTTCTCGCCCCGCCTCCGCGTTTTCCCCACGCTCGACGCCTACCGCAACTCCACCGGCCAGCCGGGGTGGATCGCCGCATTCACCAGCGCCCACACCATCAGCCTGCAGCCCCTATCAGTGCTGCGCAAAAAGTCCGCCCTGGATTCCACGCTGCGCCATGAGTTCGTGCACCTGCTGCTGGAATCGCGTGCGCGGCCGGATACGCCGCTGTGGTTTCGTGAAGGCCTGGCGCTCTTCCTCGCCGGACCCGGCCGCCCGCAGGCGCCGGTCAGGATGACTGTGCAGGAGATTGAAGCCGGGTTAGAACACCCCGCCGGCCGCGAATCTCTTGACCGTTGTTATGCCGCGGCCCGCGCTCGCGTGGCGTGGCTTGTCAAACAAAACGGCCGGGAGACCGTTCTGGGATGGCTAAGCGGCGGGCTGCCCGCCGCGGCGCAGCCGGCCCAGCATTGAACACACCCACAGCCAGGCAAACATTCCACACAGGTAAGACGCCAGCAGCCGGAAAAACAGGCTGATTTCTTCCCTCCGCAGCGTCGCGGTCCGCGGGGCCATTTTCATCCCCATCAGCGCTGCCGTTACAGCCACACCCAGCAGGGCCGCCAACACCAGCACCGTCCAGTAGCTCACGCTCCGCAGCATGCCGCCCCATTCGCGCATCCGGACCAGCCCTCTGAATCCTTGCCCCGCGGCCAGCAATGCCGGCGGAAGCAGCAGACCCGGCAGCACCACCCAGCGCAGTAAAGTTACGGCAAACTGATAGGCATCGGTGAATCCTGAGTCGGTGGTGTGCTTTCTCAGCCAGCCGGGAAGCTCCGACCGTAGAAATCCGGGGAACGCGTACTGGTAATCACTCAATCCGTCCACCTGCAGCCAGAGAAAGAAGAAGATTGCCGCCCACACGGCGAGGGCCAGAACGTGCTTCAGCGCTTTCTTGAATTCCGGCGTGAGCATTGCCGACCGGTCTGCATGGGCGCTCTGGTAATAGTTGAGTGTGCCGCCATGCAGCACCAGTGCGGCAACGGCAACCAGCACAATCACGATCAGGTTCAGCAGCAGGTCCCACCAGTGCGCCTCAGACAGCCGCAGCCAGGCGGTGAAGAGGAGGAAGATCAGGACATTGCCCGGCAATTGCAAGCCCCAGATGCGCGGACTGCGGAGCACCAATGAAAACGCTTCCCG
>DATIWA010000542.1:0-3332 GCA_035465515.1 Candidatus Limnocylindrales bacterium
CCGGTTTCTCTTCAGGTGACGGGCGGCAATTTTGCCCGGCTTACGGTCATCTATCTTGTGACGGCAGTGCCGTTCTTTTTCACCGGTCTGCTGTTCTCGGTCCTTTTCGCCCGCTCCACCGGCGCCATTTCAGTCTTGTACGGGGCCGACTTGGCCGGTGGCGCTTCGGCCTGCCTGGCCATTGTGCCGCTGTTGAACACCATCGGCGCTCCCACCGTCCTGCTCTGCTGCTCCGCAGTTATGGCTCTGGCCGGCGGATGCTGGGCAGGAAGCCGCAGAATCGGACGCTGGGCCTGGGCCCTATGCGCTGTCAGTCTGGCGTTTGCCGCATGGTCGCATCACGGTCGGAGAATGGACGTGGTCTATGCCAAGGGCATACTTCGTGACCCGCGCTGGGTGGAGTTTGCCAAGTGGAATGCCATCTCCAGGATTGAGGTCAACAATCAGAACGGTTCCCGTTATGTGGTAATCGACGCTGACGCCACCACGGCGATCATGAACGTGGATCCGGCAAAGTGGGACCAGGACCAGCCCTCCAGCCCTCCTCCCACCCACACCGGGATCCCCGGCCAAGGCAGCTTTAACTGGAAAAAGAGCCTGATGGCGGCCGCTCCTTCGCTGGCCAACGTGCTGCGCCCGCATGGCGCGTTCGCGATTATCGGCCCGGGCGGCGGCGTTGATCTATTGCGCGCGGTCGGCAACGGCAGCCCCAGCGTTACCGGCATCGAAATCAACCCAATCATCGTCAATGACGTGATGCGGGGCAGATACGCGGACTATTCTTACCATCTCTACGACCTTCCCCAGGTCCATATCCATGTGCAGGATGGGCGCTCCTACATCCGCGGCGCGCACGAAAAATATGACGTGGTCCAGATGACGCTGGTGGACACCTGGGCGTCCACCGCCGCCGGCGCTTTTGCACTCAGCGAAAACAATCTTTATACCCTTGAGGCCTTTCGCGAATACTTTGATCACCTCAAACCCGATGGCATGATCGCCATCACCCGCTGGGAGTTCCGCCAGCCGCGAGAAGCCCTGCGCGTGGTGTCACAGGCCATTGAGTCCCTGCACCGTCTTGGTGTGGCCGAGCCGCGCCATAACTTCATCATCGTTG
The DNA here is from genome assembly GCA_035465515.1 of Candidatus Limnocylindrales bacterium. Taxonomy (GTDB): domain Bacteria; phylum Acidobacteriota; class Terriglobia; order Terriglobales; family Acidobacteriaceae; genus Angelobacter. The sequence goes on from DATIWA010000542.1 coordinate 1,118, forward strand.
CCGACGGCAACCTCGATGAAGACGGGCGGCCAGTGCTGGTTCTGGCCAAAAAGTCGGCCTTCACTCCGGCCGAGTACGCCGCCGTAGCCGCGCACGTGCAGGCCAATCCCAACCTGGTCTGGCTCAATCCCACGCCGGAATACGCCGCTCTGCGTACCTTGCCGCCTGCGGCTGACGCCTTCCGCAGGCTGGTTGACTCCAACAACCCCCGGCAGTTCGCCCGCGACTACCCGTACAACGTTGCCCCCGTGAGTGACAGCGCGCCCTTCTTCTTCTTCACTCTGAAGACCGGTTATGTGCTGCGGAACATCGCCGCCGGCACGGGCAAAGGCATGGACTGGCGCATTAACCTGGGCGTGGTCGTGCTGGGGATGTTATTGATCATTTCCTTCCTGGCGGTCCTGTCATTCCTGATCCTGCCGCTTTTGCTCCATGGCCGCGGACCGGGAGCCGGCAGCGTCGGCCTGGCCGCGCTCCTCTACTTCATTGCCGTTGGCTTCGGCTACATCCTGGTGGAGATTTCGCTCATCCAGCGCTTCGTGCTCTTCCTCGGCCACCCTACCTATGCGCTTACCGTGGTGGTCTTTCTCCTGCTGCTTTCCAGCGGCGTGGGAAGCGTTGCGGCGCGCGGCTGGATTTCCGGCAGTACAAACCTGCTGAAGCTCATCCTCGCGATTGCCGCTCTTATCAGCATCCATCTCCTCCTCTTGCCCTGGCTGCTTTTCACCGCCGTTGGCTTTCCTTTTCTGGCCAAGCTGGCGATCAGCGGAGCTGTGCTGGTCCCGCTCGGCTTCCTCATGGGCATGCCGTTCCCCTCGGGACTCCGTCTGGTCAGTACTGTGGAATGGGCTTGGGCGCTGAATGCAGCCGCCAGCGTTCTGGGTTCGGTCATGGCCATGGTGATTGCCATTCACTTTGGCCTTACCGTTACTCTGGCCTGTGCCGCTGCGGCTTATCTGTTCGCTGCCGCATTCTCCAGAACCTGGAAAGACTTTGCGTAAGCCGCCCCGCGAACTGGATCACTTGCTCAATTTGGCCGCGATGCTCTCTTCGCTTCCCGCCAGCACCTTCAACTCACGCTGCCAGTCCTGGTACCCCGGCTGCTTCACTGTAATCTTGTACGAGCCGGGCTGGAGCTGTAACACCGCCGGTGTTGACCCCACAAAGCTGCCGTTTAGATCAATCTCCGCCCCGGATGGGTCGGAGGCGATCTTTACCGCGCCTGGGGCGGTATTGCTGTCCACAGACTCCAGCTTCCCCTTTTCCAGGAATGCGGTTATTCCCGCATAGTCCAGCCAGAGCCTGTCCCCGAACGTGATTTCCCTGCGCGGTCGGCCCAGGGCCGATACCACCTCGCCCCTGGTCATGCCAGGGTGCAGGCCAATGGTCAGATCAGAGGTCCTCGCTGTATTCGCCGGTATTGCCGGCTGAGCGGATGAAGCCGCGGCCGGCGCAACCTCCGTCCCTTCCGGCAGCAGCCAGGCATCGATCTCAGGAAAGATCTTCTCTGCCTGACCCTGCTCCAGCACTTTCTTGTCAAAGAAGAAGTTCAGGCTGCCCCACACCTGTCCGCTTTCGCTCCCGCTGCCACGCGTTGCCACGCTTAGCAGGCCAAGCGTCACGGCATCGGAACTCACCGACACCGCAATCACATAAAACCGTTCACCCGCCTTCAGCGGCACCGCCGACTGCTGATCGCCGGAAAGGATCTCCGTCCTGTCCCCGTAAATTGCGTTCGAAACCAGCTCATTCCGCTTGAAGGAGCCCAGTAGGCCGTTTCTGCGCAGCACCACTACGCCGCCCGCCCGGCGCACGGAGGCCTCGTTGCCCCGCATACCCAGGGCCGTGGGGCCTACTTTGGTGATCCGATAGCGTGACTCCAGGCTTTCCTGGATTTCGGTCCGCCGCCCGCGGTTCTGGGCCAGGCCGCTGAGTGCGGAGAGCAACATAAGAGCGGGAAGAAGGCTGCGCAGCAACATAACAAGCGGAGACTAATTGAGGCTGGAACAGGGCGTCAAATCCGCCGCCTGCCCTCTGTCCGCTCTTCGCCGGGCCGGCGTGGCGGGGGCGCGCCCAGCCCGATCCTGCTTCTGAACTCAAACCCGTTTCTGTTATGATTTTTTGCTTAGGACTGCACTCTATTGCCGAGTCAAAAGCAACTCAGGTGGTCTGAACTAAGAGTCGGGATTACCGTCATCGTCGCCTCGGTAGTCCT
>DATIWA010000543.1:0-2685 GCA_035465515.1 Candidatus Limnocylindrales bacterium
CTCTAGAGCCTGACTTTCCTGAGCCGCAGAGCGTTCCCGATTACTGAAACCGAGCTGAAACTCATGGCCGCGGCGGCAAACACAGGCTGCAGCAGGAGCCCGAAGAACGGATAGAGAACGCCTGCCGCGATCGGCACGCCCAGAAGGTTATCGATAAAAGCGAAGAAAAGGTTCTGCCGGATATTTCGCATGGTGGCCCGGCTCAGATTGCGGGCGCGGACTATGGCGCGCAGATCGCCCTTGATCAGCGTGATATCGCCGGTTTCCATCGCTACGTCGGTTCCTGTGCCCATGGCGATACCTACGTTGGCCTGGGCCAGCGCCGGAGCATCGTTGACTCCGTCGCCCGCCATGGCAACAATCCGTCCCTGCGCCTGGAACTTTTTTACGACCTCAGCTTTTTTGTCCGGCAGGACCTCGGCTTCAAACTCCTCGATCCCCAGATCTCGGGCAATCGCTTCAGCCGTGGTACGGTTGTCCCCGGTGAGCATTACCAGGTGCAGCCCGCTCTGGCGCAGGCTTGTGATCGCTTCTCTGGTTGAAGGCTTGATCGTGTCCGCGACAGAGATCAGCCCTGCCGCTTTGCCGTCAATCGCGGCCAGCATCACTGTCTGTCCTTTGCGAAGCAGCGCCTCAGCCTGGGCTTCGACCGGCCCTGCGTCAATTCCTCTCGTTTTCAGCAACGAGGCATTTCCAACCAGCACCTGCCGCCCTTCGACCTCTCCGCTGACACCCTGCCCCGTCAATGACTCGAACTTCTGAGCGGAGCCGACCTTGAGACCGCGTTCCTCCGCGCCCTTTACAATAGCCGCCGCCAGGGGATGTTCGCTCGATCGTTCCACCGCTGCGACCATCAGTAGAAGATCCAGTTCCGCTGTGCCGCCGGTTGCCAGCACTCCAGTCAGCCGGGGTTTGCCCTCGGTCAGCGTGCCGGTCTTATCCAGAACCAGCGTGTCCACTTTCTCCATCTTCTCCAGGGCCTCGGCATTTTTGACCAGCACGCCGGCATGGGCGCCGCGGCCGGTTCCGACCATGATCGCCATCGGGGTAGCCAGGCCAAGGGCGCAGGGGCAGGCAATAATCAACACGGCCACTGCATTCACCAGAGCGTGGGCCAGGCGCGGATCGGGGCCGAAAATCCCCCAGGAAATGAAAGAGGCCACGGCCACAAGCACCACTGCCGGCACGAAATATCCGGAGACTTTGTCCGCCAGAGACTGGATGGGCGCGCGGCTGCGCTGCGCTTCGGAGACCATGCGTACGATCTGCGCCAGCAAAGTCTCCGATCCCAGCTTTTCCGCCCGCATTACAAACGAGCCGGTCTGGTTGACCGTTCCCCCGATCACCTTTGCCCCGGGCGCCTTCTCCACCGGAATGGATTCACCGGTAATCATGGACTCGTCGACTGCGCTGCTGCCCTCTTCCACGGCCCCATCCACCGGCACGTGATCGCCGGGGCGCACGCGCAGACGGTCGCCGGCGCCGACCTGGTCCAGCGAAATCTCCTCATCGGTGCCGTCGGGGCGTAAGCGGCGAGCTTTCTTCGGGCTCAGGTCGAGCAGCGCGCGAATCGCCGAGCTTGTCTGCCGCCGCGCTCTTAGTTCCAGCACCTGTCCCAGCAGCACCAGCGTTACGATGATTGCGCTGGTTTCAAAATAGACCTCCACGATTCCGCCGTGGGTCTGAAAAGTCTGCGGGAAGATTCCCGGCGCCACGGTCGCCACCACGCTGTAGAGGTAAGCCGTGCCGGTGCCAAGGGCAATCAGCGTGAACATATTCAGATGACGATTCACCAGCGACGCCCAGCCACGCTGAAAGAACGGCCAGCCGCCCCAGAGAACTACGGGAGTCGCCAGAGCCAGTTGCAGCCACTGCAGCAGCCCCGCAGGCAGGGCCTGGAAGGGATTCCCCGGCACCATGCTGCCCATTGAGAGGAGCAGCAGCGGAATGCTGAGTACCACGCCGACCCAGAAGCGGCGGGTCATGGCGCGCAGTTCAGAGTCGTCTTCTTCATGCACGCCCGCAATCACCCGTGGCTCCAGGGCCATGCCGCAAATCGGGCACGAACCCGGCTGGTCGCGCACAATTTCAGGGTGCATGGGGCAGGTATATTCGATTCTCTGTGGCTCGAGAGCCATGCCACAGCTTGGGCACGGCACGTTCCTGGTCTCACGCACCTCGGGACACATGGGACAGAGGTAAACAAGCGTTCCTTTGCCGGCCGGGGGCTGGTCTTTCTTTATGCTCGCTGCCTTTATGCCGGCTGCCGGCGGCGGCGGTGCTTTTTTGGCAGGGGCGATGCCGCCCAGCGTCACCAGCCCCGGAGAGGCAGGCTTTGAAGTTGTATACCTATCGGGCTCAGCGGTGAATTTCTGCTCGCAGCCTTTGCTGCAAAAGAAGTATTGCTTTCCCTGGTGTTCGGCTGAACCACGCGCCTTCTGCGGGTCCACATGCATGCCGCACACAGGGTCCACGACTGTGCCGGGAGCCGCATGGGCACTTCCCTGCATCTGTTCCGGCTTGGCCGGCGACAGATACTTCTGGGGATCGGCCTTGAATCGCTCCGCGCAATGCGGACAGCAGAAGTAATACTTCCTGCCTGCGTATTCAGCCGACGCGCGCGCCGTCTCAGGATTGACCTCCATGTTGCATACCACATCTCTTACCAATGTCTTCACAGGATCC
>DATIWA010000544.1:0-6252 GCA_035465515.1 Candidatus Limnocylindrales bacterium
CCAACAAACCAGCCGAGCAGCAGCAGGGCCAATCCGGGGATTGCCAAGCGCGGCAAAAGCCGCCATCCACTGGCCGCCGTGACTTTCCGCGAGGCCCAACCACGGGGCGTAAAGCTGACGGACGCCATGGCGAAGCGTGGACCGCCGGCGGGTTGAGGAAAAGGCGAGATGCTCAAAGCCAGATCGCCGCGGCGAAAAGTAAAAAGGCTGGTTTCCGAAGCCGCAATGCCTTTCGACTCTGTGTATTGGATGGGCTCGGCTGCCAGCACAAGTTCTTTGCCGGCATCGTCTGCAATGACCTCGAGGAGTTCGGCGCCTTCTTCAATCTCAAAGCCGTAGCTGCGTTGCGAATCGAGATTGAGACGGGCCTTCTCTACTCCGTCCACAACCAGAGAGACGAACTGAGGATTGATCTTCTGACGGCGAGAATCCTGGTTCGAGATCTCGTCGAGGATTGTTTTTCGTTCTTCCGCGGTAAGGCCGCCCTGCTGGGGAGGCTGAATGGAGGGGCCATCATTTCTTACATTGTCCATATAGAACCTTGGCACAGCCAGCTTCCTGGAGGGAGCTTCAAAAGTAAGCGCCTCCGCGAGCCGGCCGTAGCATACGGGATCGATAAAAGCATGGCACCGGTTGATTTCTATTTCATTGGGGTCGAGTTTGTCAGTGCCGACTCCGGAAAGATGGGGCGGCAGCTTGCCCTGGGTCGCGTCAAAATCGCGGGGCACCGGGCAGTTTGTTGCAGTGCTCCAGGGAGTGAAGGCTTTGAGGCAGGTATCCACCAGGACGGCCCAGGGGGCCTGGTCCTGCATCACCTCAAAACGAAGCTCGCCGTGCTGGGTCCGCAATGTCCGGAGAAGGCGGCCGAAACGCTTTTCCAGCTTGCCCATCAACAGACCTTTGGCGCGGCGGTATTCGTCCGAGCCGAGATATCGGTCTGTGATTGCCTCATAGATGCGCTGGGTCTCGGCGGTCGTATAGTTGTGCAACAGACGATGCAGCCCGATGTTGACGTAGAAGGAAGACATGGCCGTGGTCATGCGGACCAGATTTTTGATGTAGCGCACCACCATATCTCTCAGGCTGGGATCGTCGTCGGATTCCTGCTGCTTCTCATACTTGTCCGATTCGTAAAAGATCAGCCATTGCAGGGCATCGCCTTCCTCTCGAGTGATGCGCGTGATGCCACGCTTCAGGTGCTTATCGCGCCAGTAGCTGCGCCGGGCTTCGCGCCCCCTCTGCGCATGCAGCTTGTTCAACGCGCTGCTGAGGATCAGGAAGGCAGTGGACCGGCTGGGGAAGATGAAATAAGCCAGCTGAAAGCCTTTTTCCAGAAGATCTTCCTGCACTGCCAAAGAGGTTTCTCCTCCGCGAAAACCCGGCCAGGCCCCTTGGTTGCCCGGCCGGAAATTAACGCAGTTAATGGATCGCAACTGCGGCATTCACTCCCCGAAGAATTCAGCGAATGCCATTCCATAGTTTCTCGTAGCGGGCCGCAAAGCAGCGTGGCATTTTCAGACGATTTATTTAATAGAATGCGCGACATGCCGGGCCTGTTGCATTCGCTTTATCGCCACTCGCCATAGATCTGAAAAGCTGCCCAGTAATAGGGCGAATGCCACCGGTCCTGCCGCAGCATTGAAATCTGGGCTTTGCGCAGGGCGGCGGCGGGCGTGAGACGGTCTTTTTCCATCGCGGAATAAAAGCGGGTCATCAGCTGAGCCGTCGCCACATCAGAAACGTTCCACAGGCTCGCGACGACCCGGCTGGCCCCCGCATACATAAAGCCGCGGGTAAGGCCAACCATTCCCTCACCGTTGATTTCTTTGCCCAGCGCGGTCTCACAAGCACTGAGAACAACCAGGTCGGCCGGCAAATTGAGGTTGTAGATGTCCTGGAGTTGCAAGAACCCGTCTTGCGGGTTGCCGTGCCGGTCCACGAGGGAAAAAACCAGTCCGGAAAGTTCCGGATGCTCGCTGTTGATGAGCCCGTGGGTGGCGAAATGGACGATCCGGTATTGCCCCAATTGGGGGCTCGTAGCCATGGCGCGGGTAGCGTCAAAATCGAGCTCTGCTTTGGTCCCGCCGGGGGGAGTTACCGCCCGGATGGCATCTGCCTCCCGGCGGGTGAAGCGCAAGCGCGGCAAATGAACTGCGCCTTCATGGCTGAGACCGAGATCGCCGGCGGAGCGAGTGAGCAGCCCGGCAGAGACGGAGTCCGAAGAGGCGGCCGGGCCGGTGTCCGCGCCCGTCGCCAGAGCTACAGACTGCCTTTGCGGGAGCTCTGCGTGGCTGACCCGGGGATCTTGTTTGTCGAAGACCGGGTCGGCGAAAACAATGGCATATTTTGGCGCCGCTTTGCGCCTTGCCTGCTCCCGCCTCAGGGCCCCCAGGACGGAAGCCGACGGGAGGTTCACAATCTCGTGACGCATCAACAGAGGATGCGCCGGCGAGGCGGGCTCAGGGAGCAAGGCAAACGGGATGTATTCCAGCACGCCATCGGCGACAATCAGCAATCTCTTGTCTTTGAGTTGTGCGGCGACGGGGCCAAGAACCATCCGGCTGAGCGCGGCGGCGGACGACTGCTTTCCGTGCCCGGAAACCCGCTTATCATCCGGCATCATGCTGGTGCGCGCGGTCAGCTGTTGATGAAGTCGCCGGGCCACGCTCTCTATCCGCCGCCTGCCCGGCAGTTCGAACGCGCGCAATGAATCGGCCCCAACGGCAAACAGATAGCTGCGCTGCTCGCCCAGGGAATACTCCAGCAGCAGGGTATTGGAATCGAGCAGTTGATGCTGGATTTGTTTCGCGGTCATTGGCTGAGGCTGAGTCAACTCCGCGTAGCCCGGACTGGCGGAGCGAATATCGGCCTCAACCTCCTGATACTCGGAAACCAGGCTGCTGATTTCCTTTTCAATGCTTTTCAGCCGCGGCTCCGAGTGTTCGTCGCCCAGCAGGCGTATACGCCTTTCTGATTTGGCGCGAATATCCGCCTGGAGCCCGCGTTCCTTCTGCAGCAGCGCCGGGGCCACCCCCTTTCTGATGTCCGCGTGCGCGGTGGCCAGCATCTCCAGCAGCATCCTGGCCCGAGAGCGCTCCAGCGCTTCAAACCCGCGCTCGAATTCTTTTTGCCGGACGAGCAGACCGGAATAGTCCCGGTAGATCTCATCGTGTCTGGCGCGGAAGCCGGAACGATTTTCCGGGCTTCCTCCGAAACGGGCTATCTGGCTTTCCAGTGCATTCATGGCGCGGCGGTAGAGTTGTGCGGCTTCCTCCGTGCGTCCCTCGCGAACGTCAATGGACGCAAGCCCGGCAAGCACCTCCGCCTCCCCGGCGCTCTCTGGAGCTATGCGGTCGAAAATAGCCTGCGCCCGGCGGTAATATCCTTCCGCTTTGGGCAGATCAGAATTCTTCAAAGCCAATTCGGCGAGGCTGGCTAGGACGCCGGCCGCTGCGCTGCTCAAGGGCGCCACGCCCTGCTGGAGCGCCTGAGCCTGCTCAAAATATTCTCTCGCCTGTTCAGTATCTCCGCGCCTGGATGCCAGTCTGCCCAGCCCGACCAGCGTGGACGCGACCTCCGCCCCCCTGGGGTTGCGTTTCTTCCGGATCAAGAGCGCACGGTCAAAATACCTCTGTGCCGCCGGGAAGTCACCCGCATCGGAGGCGACCAAACCGAGATTGTTGAGGGCCGCTGCAACTACGGGACTGGAAGGGTCGATTTTTTCGGCGATTCCCATTGCCTTCTGGAATTCATCGGCAGCGCGCGTCAGGTCTCCGCGTTCCTGGGCAATGGTTGCGATATTGATCAGCATGGCTGCCTTGCCCATCGGATTTGGGCCGATCTTTTCGCCAATCGACAACGTGTGGCGAAAAGATTCTTCGGCCCGGGCAAGGTCTCCGCGAGCGCTCTCGATCCGGCCGAGAATGTTGTAGGCTTCAGCCAGTTCAGTACCGAGCGGCGCAATTTTCTCATCAATCTCCACCGCGCGTTGTTCGCGGTGTTCCGCCGAGGTCACGTCGCCCGCAGTCATTTCCACGGCCCCCAGCCATACGAGGCTCGAAGCCAAAGGGGCGCTGCCGGGGGCAAACTCCTCCTGGATGTCCAATGCCCGCTGAAGGTGATCTCTGCCGGTCGCCAGGTCGTCCTGAAAGAAGGCGGCCAGTCCCAGGTATTCAAGGGCATTCGCCGCCGCCAGCCCCTGCGGATTCACCTGCCGGGCTTGCTGCAAGGAGGACTCAAAAGCCTGTTGTGCTTTGGCCCACTCGGCTTGCTTCAGCAGGAAATAGCCCCGTGACCAGAGCAGCCCGGCCATGGTGGAAGGTTCGTTCGGGGGGCAATTCTGGATGGCCCGCTGGTAATAGCCGTCCGCGTCTTTTAGCTGGCCCGCTTCGGAGAGCATCTCGGCCGCATGCGCGAAGAACCACGATTTAAGCCATGGCGGGTCGTCTGCCGTGACGCCTTCGGCCGCTTGATTCCACGCCTGAGCCGCTTCCTTCAATTTGCCCGTTCTGGCAAGAGCAGCGCCGCGATTGTAAGGATCAGCCAGCCGCTCAGGAAACGGCGGGCGCACCTTGATTCCCCAGTCGTCCAGTGTGATGCGCCACACCAGCGCTTCCGCTCCTCTTCGTCCATCGAGAATGACCGGGCCGCGCGGAGCTTGCTCGGTCTCCAGCCACGTCACATCGTAAGGAGAGGCAATCCTGCCGCCAGCCTGCACTCCCGACCATGCCAGGATGATGTCGCCCTGGCGCAGCCCCGCGGCCTCCGCCCCGCCTCCGTGTGCGACGCTTTCAACAATGACTCCTTCTCCGGATGCCGAAGAGCCAGGGACCTGGCCTGATGCGGGCGCAAACGCCGTCGTGACCGCCAGGACAAGAGCGAACAGGTTCGGAGATGCCATATTGTTCCGGCAGTTTACAACGACTATCGCAGCGCGACCTAGCTCCAAACACCGCTGATGCCGGTATTGGCAAACTAGCCGCGCCAAACAGCAGCATTTACAATGAGGAAAGATACGGCGCGGAAGGCGCCGCCAGAGGAGCGGATGTACGAGGTCACGGTCGAAGACTCATTTGCCGCAGGGCACTACCTGCGGAATTACCGAGGCAAGTGCGAGAACCCGCATGGGCACAATTACAAGGTGCGTGTGACCTTGCGCGGCGCGGAACTGGACAAGGCCGGGCTGCTGCTGGATTTCAAGGACCTGAAAGAGGTCATGAAGCACGTGATTGACCGGCTGGACCACCAGATGCTCAATGACATTGAGCCGTTCACCGCGCTCAACCCTTCCGCCGAGAACATCGCCAGGTATTTTTACGACCAGGCAAACGGGCGGCTGAAGTCCGTTACCAATGGGCGGGTGGCGGTAAAAGACGTGACCATCTGGGAGACGGACACCACCACGGCCCGATACTCGGAATAGCTTTGCATCCAGGCCAGGGAAGCGGCCCGGTTTTTTCTACGCGGCATTGTTACGCCTGAGTCATATTTTCATGCAGATTATCGAGATCTACCGTTCCCTTCAGGGCGAGTCATCGTTTGCCGGAGTGCCGTGTATCTTTGTGCGGCTGGCGGCGTGCAATCTGCGGTGCTCCTGGTGTGACAGCGAATACACCTTCAGCGGCGGCAGGAAAATGACACCTGAAGGCGTGGAGCAGGAAATCTCGCGTCTGGCCCCCGGAGGCCTGGTTGAGTTCACCGGCGGTGAACCCATGCTACAGGAGCGGGAGCTTGTTCCCATGATGGAGCGCCTGCTGGCCCGGGGCTACACCGTCCTGCTGGAGACCAGCGGCGAACGCCCGCTGGAGAATGTGCCGGAGGCGGTGCACAAGATCGTGGACGTGAAGTGTCCGGGATCGGGCGAAGGCGAGAGTTTCCGGATGAGCAACCTGGCCACATTGACGCGCAAGGACGAAGTAAAGTTCGTATTGACCGGTCGCGCCGACTACGAGTTTGCCCGCGACTTTACCCGCAAGCATGGGTTAGAAAAGGCAGTTAACAGCGTGATCTTCTCTCCCGCGTTTCTCAAGAATCCGGGCACGCAGCGGGACGCTGCCAATTGTCTGCTGGACCCGCGTGAGCTGGCGGAGTGGATCCTGCAAGACGGATTGAATGCGCGACTGGGACTGCAGATCCACAAGTTCATCTGGGAACCGGCGATGAAAGGTGTGTGAGAGGTCCGCGCAGGCCAACCCGGATTTCAGAAGAAAGACTTGAGAGATTTCAAGATTATGCAGGGCAGCAATTCTGCTT
>DATIWA010000545.1:0-2774 GCA_035465515.1 Candidatus Limnocylindrales bacterium
CGAGCCGGCGGGCCTCTTGCGCGCAAGCCAGCTTCAAAGGCCTGGCGAGACAAGCTTTCCCGGCGCATGGGCCTGCCGCTAAGCGTCAAGGCCGGGTGGACAGAGCAGCGCAAGATGCCCCTGCCCCTAAGGGCGGACTCTACATTTCCGGCCACGGGCTATAAAATCCTTGCGGAGATTGCTTATGCCAGAAGTCCTGCGGACACCCGACGACCGGTTTACTCAGCTCCCCGGCTTCTCTTTCGCGCCACATTATGTTGACGACCTTCCGCAGTACCAGGGTCTCCGCATCCATTACGTGGACGAAGGTCCGCGCGGAGCGGGCGATGTTTTTCTCTGCCTGCACGGCGAGCCGACCTGGAGCTATCTCTACCGCAAGATGATCCCGGTGTTCGTGGCTGCGGGACATCGCGCGGTTGCGCCTGACTTCATCGGCTTTGGCCGCTCCGACAAGCCGGTGGACGAACCGGTCTACACGTTCACCTTTCACCGCGAGATGCTGTTGCGCTTTATCGAACGCCTGGACCTGCGCAACATCACGCTGGTATGCCAGGACTGGGGAGGACTGCTGGGGCTCACGCTGCCCATGTTTTTCAGCCAGGCGAAAGGGCCACGGTTCAAGCGCCTGCTGGCAATGAATACCGGGCTCGGCACCGGTGACATTCCGCTGGGACAAGGCTTCACTGAATGGCGGGCCTGGGTGGCGCAGAACCCGGACATGGACGTGGCCAAGCTCATGGGCCGCGCTTGCCCGCAACTCTCCGCCGATGAGTGCGCCGCCTACGGCGCGCCATTTCCCGATGCCCGATACAAGGCCGGTGTGCGGCGATTTCCCCAGATTGTGCCCGACCGCCCTGATGCCGATGGCGCAGCCATCTCGCGCGATGCGCGTGAATGGTGGCGCACGCAGTGGAACGGACAGACCTTCATGGCGGTCGGCATGAAAGATCCGGTGCTCGGCCCGCCGGCCATGGCCTATTTGCGCAAGCAGATACGCAACTGCCCGCCGCCGCTTGAACTGGCTGAAGCCGGACATTTCGCCCAGGAGTGGGGAGAAGAGATCGCAGCCAAAGCGCTTGAGGCGTTCGGTGAGCAGCATCCATTTACACCGTGATCTTCCCGCAAAAAAGCCCCTGGACCAGAGTTCGTCCGGACTCGCATGACACAATCTGCGCTATCCTAGTGCAGAGGAAACAGCGGGCTGCTTGATCTCTGGTCTGACGACCGCCCGCAACGCACGCCGTCACCATCGGGCCTGAATGCCAGGCAAGGTGTGTGGATCGTGGCGCTGCCAGCACGTCCTGCCCGGAAAGATCCCAGCCTTCTCAACTCCATCCTGTCTTCACAATTCGGCCTATATTTCGCCAGAGGAGGTTCCAATATATGGCGTCCATTAATATCAAGAACAAAACCCTGAATTCTCTGCTCGAGAAGGACGGGCCATTTCCTTTTGCTTTTTCACAACAGGAATTTCAGCCCGTTTACAGCGTTGAGCACGTCCATTTCACCTTCCTGTCTCTGAGAAAATCCAGGATCATCCTGATTACCGCGTACGGCCTGGTCACGACCACCGGGTGGTCGCAAGCCCACCTGCAGCCCTACATTTATATCCAGGCGCCGCCGGATGGCATCTGGGACTTTGTTTTTGTAGCCAAACCTCCTTCCGGTATCGTTGCCGAGATCATTTCTCCCATCGCTACCACGTATGTGTGGAACCTGGGCAACTACGACCTGAAGGGCGTACGCGTCCATTCGGCCACCAAGACGATCACGCAGAGAATTACCGATGAACCAAAATACATTTCCGAAATCAGGCCGGACTACAGGATCGGACAAAAGGCTGCCTGAGCGGCGTGGTTGTACAAAACGGGGGCATCGCTGCCCCCGTTTGAGTTGACGCCTGCTTCGCGGTCCCGGCGGTCCTTCAGTGGCTGACCAGGACTGGAATGTCCGAATGCGTGAGCACCTTGGCGGTCTCGCTGCCATGGATAATGGCCGCCATGCCGCGCCGCCCGTGGGAAGCCATCATGATGAGATCGCAACCGCGTTTTTTTGCGGTGTCAATGATGGCCTGGTAAGGATGCTCGTCCTCCACCTCAACCGCGTCGCACGCCACGCCTGCGGCATTTGCCGTGGTAACGGCTGCGCGGAGAGTCTTCCGGGCCTGGTCCTGCATATGCTTGCGATAGCCTTCCGGCGTGTCTTCAACGGCCTGCGCGTCGAAGGTAAACACGTGGAAAGGTGGCGTGACGGTGAGCACGGTGGTCCTGGCATTGATCTCCCGGGCAAAGGCAATTCCGGATTTGACCGCCTTCTCCGCCAGGTCCGAGCCATCCGTGGGTATCAGAATATTCTTGTACATTGTTTTTCCCGTCCTTTCCGGTTCGCCCGGCTTCTTTGGCCGGTGGCATCGGCGCAGTGGACTGCATGCTGCGTAGTGTCGGGCTTTGGTGAGAACGATAGGAGCAGAGCCAGGCGACTCGTATCATATTTTGCTTTTTTCGGGGCCCGCGGCCTGTGACGGGCGTCACCGGCGGCTGTGACTTGGGCAGGAAGGCCGCTGGCCTGGCCGGCCCGCCTCCTGTCCTGCAAATGGCATCCAACAGAATTGCCGTTCCATGTCTCTCGCGGAAAAACGCCGGCGCAAATCGGAGGAACAGCAAATGAACAGGATTGCTCTATTGGTTCTCACCGCAAGCTGCATGGTTGGATTCGCTGCCCGTCAGTTGCAGGCACAACCGGCCAATGGATGGGCCGGCGTCTGGAAACTGGAC
>DATIWA010000546.1:0-7098 GCA_035465515.1 Candidatus Limnocylindrales bacterium
TGCCAGCGCAGCCAGGGCGAGCATCTGCCAGCCCTGGGGAGAAAGCACTGCCATCAGCCCGGCAATGCCAAGGTTGGCCATTACCTGCGAAGCGGAGCGCCCGCTGGAAGCCTCGGCAGCACGCAGTTTCTGCTTGCGCGATCTCCCGGCGCGTGTTGCGGCCGCAGTGAGGGTAAATACCGCCAGCAGGATCCAGAACATGCGCAGATCTCGCATGGCAAGGACCAGGGCCACCGCGAAGCCCGCCGCTGCCCCGCTCCAGTTCACCCCGCGCACCACAAGGGCCAGCAGCCCGAATGCGGCGGTTATCACAAGCGGGGTGATTACGGGCGCCGCGCCGCCCACTCTGCTACGGTGCACGGCAACGAAGACCAGCAGCATGATGGCGGCGCAGATCAGGGCCACCGCATCCGCAGCGCCGAATTTTCGCATCCTTGACAGGTTGAATCCTTCGCCTCGCCGGCCTGGGCCATGGCGGCAGGCAGCCCCCGTAGCGCATCCTATATGAAAGCCCTGGTTTGAAAACACCACTTTTCCAGCAGGAGTGTCTCCATGCCCGCATCCGTGTGGTCCGGCTACCTTACCTTCGGTCTGATTTCCATGCCCGTGCGCCTCTACTCCGGAGCTCGAGGCACGCGTATCTCGTTCCACATGCTGCATCGGGACGACCTGACCCGGGTGAAACAGCAGCTTTATTGCCCGCACGATGAACGCGTGATCGAGCGCAGTGAAATAGTAAAAGGCTATGAATACCGTAAAGGTGAATACGTGGTGGTGGAGCCGGAAGAGATCAGGAAGATTGAACCGAAAACCGCAAAAGCCATGGAGATCCTGGAGTTTGTCAAACAGGAAGAGATAGACCCCGTCTATTTCGAATCATCGTATTTTCTGGCGCCGGACGAGGCGGGCAGGAAACCATACGCGCTGCTGACCCGGGCCATGGAGGAGACCAGCTTTGTAGCGGTGGCCAAACTGGCCATGCACAACCGCGAGTACACGGTTTTCCTGCGTCCTTATCAGGGCGGCCTGATGCTCCACACCATGTACTACCAGGAGGAAATCCGGGAAGCTCCGGCAATCGCGGGCGACCAGGCCGGCGTCAAGGAGGGCGAGTTGAAAGTGGCCCACCAGTTGATAGAGTCGCTGGCCGCGGAATGGGAACCGGAGAAGTACCACGACACCTTCGAGGAAAATCTGAAGAAGCTGATCAAAGCGCGCATGGAAGGCGGGGAGGTCAGCGCCGTGGAGAAGCCTCGCAAGCAGGCGCCGCCGGCTGACCTTATGGCCGCCCTGCGCATGAGCCTGGCGGAAATGCAGGGGAAGAAAAAAGGCCCGCAGCGTGTTGAACAGGCGCAGCAGCAATCTGAGGTGGAAGTTCGCGGCAGGAAGTCCGGGGGCGCCAAAAAGAAGCCCTCCCGAAAAGCTGCCTGAAGGGCCTGGTTCGGCCCGGAAGCCCACCCAATGCGCATGCCGGCTTTGTTGCGGGGCAGAGCCTGCGCGGGCCTGGTTGCCGCGCGATGATTGCTGAGTTTCATCTCGAACCGCTACAATACTTCTCACGCAATAATCCTATCTTGGCGCGTTCTGTCGTGTAGGCCCAAGCGGAGCAGTAATGATCTCAACAAAAACCCTTTGGCGGGTAATAACGACTGCCCTCATCGTTTTAACTGTAGCGGGCTGCAACGATGTTTTGCGGCAGTTCATTACACCGGTCCCTTCGCCTGGCGGCGATCCGGCCGCCCTTTCCCATGCAGTAGTGCTTTCCACGAATCCTTCCGGCAATGGCAGTGATCTGCATATTGACGTTTCGGGTGATTCGGTTGCGGGAGTGGTCACTGTGGGGCCGCAGCCGGTCTTCCTGGGCAAGAGCACCAATCAGGTTTTCGTGCTGAATGGTGATAACACGGTCACCCAGTATTTCGCCCTGAACGTGCTTGGGGCGCAGTCGCCGAGTGTAGTGACGCTTCCCTCGGGAACGGTCGCTGAAGGCGGCGGCTTCAGCAATTCCGGCAATTTCTATGTCGCAAATGGGGCTGGCAGCGACGTCAGCGTGATTCAAGCATCCGTCAATGCCGTCACAGGAACCGTGGCTGTCGGGACAAGGCCGGTTGCCGTTGCCGGGAACAACAGCAGCAACAAGATTTATGTTGTCAATCACGACAGCAACGACGTTACGGCAATCTCCACGACGGACAACGCGGTGGTTGCCACTATTCCCATGGGTGCGGGCGCAAATCCGATCTGGGGAGTGATGGCGCCTGACGGCGTACATGTGTTCATCGTCAATTCCGGCGACGGAATCTCCGCCGGTTCGGTGAGTGTGATAGATACGCTGCTGGACAAAGTGATTGCGACCATCCCGGTTGGTGTCTCCCCGAACTACGCGGTTTTCGAAAGCAAATTACAGCGCCTTTATGTTTCCAATACCGGCAGCAGCACCATCAGCGTAATCAAGGCCAACGGTACGGACCTGGCAAACGGAATCCTGCCCACCAAAATTGCCGATATCAAGATTGCCGGCAATGCTGTTTCGGTCGCCGCACTTTCGGACGGAACCAGGGTCTATGCCGCGCTGGGAGGATGCCCCACAGGCACCAATCACACCAACATCGTCCAAAACGTTGCAAGCTGTGCCGGTAACCAGGTAAGCGTTATTGATGCCGCAGCTTTGGTCGAAAAGGGGACCATTCAAGTGGGCGCGGGGGCGGTTTCCATTGACGCGGCGAGTGACGCTTCCCGGGTCTATGTGGTCGGCGCAAACGCCGGGAATGTGAGCATTATCCGCACGGCCGATGACACCGTGCTGGCTACGATTCCCGCACCCCAGCAGAATCTTTCCTGTTCCAACCCCGCCAGTTGCCCTGCCGGCGTGACCCAGATTCCATTCATGGTACGGGTGTTCCCGTAAGTCTGGATTTGCGACTACAAAGAACAGGGGTGGCCAGTGCGGGCCGCCCTCTTCTCTTTTCTGGATTCAGGAGAGCCTAGGTGGACCTGCGGTCGGCCTTGCGCCGGTGGTTGTAGCGCATGGCGATGTTCATAAAAACGTTCCCATTTCCGGTATCAAAACACATGACCAGCGCTTCCTGGTCCTCGCTGCTGCGTTCGCCCAATTCGTCCGTGTGCACGATGGGCGGCTGAATCTTAAACTGGAAGCCCTGATCGTTCAGCGTGGTGATGGCGCTGCCGATCACCATGTTGGCCAATTCGCAGACGGTTTCCCGGGCCACTTCGTCGCTCTCCGGCATGGGCGATCCGGCCAGATGGCTGGCGACCTTCGCCGCCGTGGAGGGGTCGATATCAAAGATGATCCGGCCCTCGATGTCGCCATTAATGGTCACCAGAGAGGCCACACCTCTGCGCCGGTACGCCTCCTCCTCCATGCTGAGATCGCCGACCCGCGTGGGGCATTGCAAGGTCTCAGCCAGCACGGCGTCAGCCGCGTTGATGAAGGGCTGAATCAACTCCATTTTCATGAGAGCTTACCTTTCCTGGACCGCGGCGGCTGCGATTACGGCATCGTCACCCATTACGTACTTGATCACTTCGTAAAGGATCTCGGCCTTTACCGGCTTCTGCACAAAATGCCGCGCGCCTTTCTGCAGCGCCGCCACTATGTTTTCCTGGTAGCCGACGGACGACACCATGACGATGCGCGCTTCAGGATGGGCACGGACAATGCGTTCCGCGGCCTCAATGCCCTCCATTTGCGGCATGGTGATGTCCATCAACACCATATCGGGGGAAGTACGGTCAAATTCGGTGATGGCCGTACAGCCGTCACCGGCCTCGCCCGCAATCTCGCCGCCGAACGACTCCACCATTTTCGCCACATTCTTGCGCGCGAAAACAGAATCGTCGACCACCAGGTAGCGGATCGGCTGCCGGTCTTTACGAAGCAGAAACGGGAACTGTTCCATATTACTCTCCTTACAACTCCAGCTGAACTTTTTGTGTGCGTGCAGTCCGCTCCGGACTGCACTGGTTAACCAGTGTGTTGGCCAGCGAATCCAGCGGTACGACCCGCATGGCAAAGCCCCTCTCAATGGCCGCCTTGGGCATGCCAAAGACCACGCATGATTCTTCCGTCTGTGCGATGGTCAGGCCGCCCGCGCTCTTGATCTGTCCCAGACCCGCCGCGCCATCGTCTCCCATGCCGGTCATCAGAATGCCTATGGCCTGGCTGGCAAATTCTACGGCCACCGAACGAAACAGGATGTCCACGGAGGGGCGATGGCCATTCACGCGCGCTTCATCGGACAGCACGACGGTATTCGCCAGGGTCATGCGGCGCACCCTGATGTGACGGTCGCCGGGGCAGATCAGCGCGCGGCCGGCCATCAGCACGTCACCGGATTGCGCCTCTTTTACGTCAATGGCGCAGCACTCGTTGAGTCTCCGCGCAAACATCTCAGTAAATCCTTCCGGCATGTGCTGCACCACAACAATGCTGCCCGGGAAATCACCAGGCAATTGTGAAAGCAGATATTGCAGCGCGTTGGGGCCGCCCGTGGATACGCCAATGGCAATGATTTTGGTTGGATCTTTGTGCAGACGCGCCGCGGGTTTGGCGGGTTTGGGCCGCTCAAGCAGGGAAGGCGCAGCCGCGTTGAGCATTTTTGTTTTCGACGCGACCTTGATCTTGGCGATCAGGTCTTCGGCAATCTCGTCCATGTGGACGGAAGCAGCATCACGCGGTTTGGCCACAAAGTCCAGCGCGCCCAGCGCCAGGGCCTTGAATGTCGCGGTAGCGCCCTCGGTTGTCAGGGCGCTTACGATAATGACGGGCACGCGATGCTTCCGGGTGATCTGACGGAGCGTTTCCATGCCGTCCATGCGCGGCATTTCCAGGTCCAGCGTGACCACGTCCGGCTTGAGATCGTCGATTTTTTTCAGACCGAATGCGCCGTCCATGGCCGTGCCCACGACTTCTATCTGGCTGTCGCGCGCAAGAATCTGCGGGATCAGCTTTCGCATCAGCGCCGAATCATCCACGACAAGAACTCTAATTCTGTCACTCACGCTGTGGCCCCCATCATCATCTGCATCCGCCCGAGTTTGGAAACGACGGTCGTAATATTGAGAATCAAGACCACGGTGCCATCGCCCAGGATGGAGGCACCGCTCACAAGGTCGGTGGCTACCAGATGGTCATCCAGGGCCTTGATGACCAGTTCTTCCTCGCCCACCAGCCGGTCTACCACCAGCCCGAATTTGCGTTCCCCTGCTGCGACGACCACGACAAACATCTTCTGCGTCTCGGGATCCTGCCTGGCCAGCCCGCGTAAATGGACCAGCGCCAGCACTTCGTCGCGTAACTGAATCACGTCGTGATGGTCCACCCGATGCACCTCGCCGGCTGGTACGCGGGTGATCTCCACGACCGAGGCGAGCGGCACAGCATACATCCGGTCGCCGACGCGGAACAGAAGCGCTTTAATGATGGCCAGCGTGAGCGGGACCTTCAGATAGAAGGTCGTGCCCTTGCCTGGGGCCGTTCGGACGCTTACGCTTCCCTTCAGCCGGTCCAGGATGGTCTTGACCACGTCCATGCCTACGCCGCGTCCGGAAATCGCCGTGATCTGGTCGGCGGTGCTTAATCCGGGATGAAAGATCAGGTCCAGAATCTCCGGTTCGCTCATATCGGCTGCGTCCGGCTCTTTCAGGGCGCCGCTCTGGATGGCCTTGGCCACCAGTTTGTCCCGGTCAATGCCGCGTCCGTCGTCGGTGACCTCAATCACGATCTGGTTGCCCTGGTGATAGGCATCCAGGTGTACGGTCCCCTGCGGAGGCTTGCCGGCGCTGGCCCGCTCGGCCGGGGCCTCAATTCCGTGGTCCACGGCATTGCGTACCACGTGCGCCAGCGGCTCGGCCAGCATGTCCAGAATGCTCTTGTCCAGATCCGTGTCCTGGCCGCTGATCACGAGATTTACTTCCTTGCCGCAGGATTTCGCCACGTCACGGACCACGCGCGGAAACCGCCGGAAAAGGTGTTCCACCGGGACCATACGGATCTTCATGACTGATTTCTGCAGGTCGTTCATGATCCGCGCCTGGAACGCCATGGCGTCCGCAAAACGGCCCTTCAAAGGATCTTTCGGGAAGCGCTTGTCAAAGTCACTGATGGCCTGATGCAGCATGCTCTTGGCAATGATCAGTTCTCCCACAAGATTCATCACCGCATCAATGCGCTCGGCATCCACCCGCAACAGGTTTTCGATGGCCGCAAAGCTGCTGTTAGCCTGTTCCGCCGGCTGCATCGCGCCGGCGGATGCCCGCGGTTCAGCCTGCGGTTGCGCCGGGGCCTGGGCCCCCACCTCTTCGGCGGAGATTTCCGGCTCACCCTCGTCACGGCCGGTGGTTGTCACGTGTTCCACGATGTCCGGCAGTTCTTCGCCCGTCTTTTCGCTGGTGACCCGCTGCACAAGGAGTTCAGAAACCACGGAAGGTATGCGGCACTTCTGCTCCACCCGCTCCCGTGATTGTTCCGTGGCAATGACCGCTTCCACCTCGTTCCGGTCGTGCTCCGTGACGGACTGGTCCGGACTGATGGCCAGCACGCGCCCGCACCCAGCCAGGACATTGCTGATTACCTGCATTGCCGCGGCCGGCATGGGGCAATGCGGATCAATGCGAAGAGCGATGTTGAAGACGTTTTCTCCCCGGCCAAGCGCATCGGCAATCACCAGTTGGTCGTACTCGGTCCACGCGAAAAGCGCCTTCAGTTTTTGCGGAGCGCTGTTGGATGGCTTCCGCGTAAGCGATTCGATCTGCTGCTTCAGCTCCTCCGCTGCCGGAGGCTGCATCTGGCCGCGATACGCCGACAGCATTGAGCTGAACGTATCGGCCGCGATCAATACGATTTCCGCAAGCGCCGCTTGCGTATTGGCCGCCACGGCGGGCACCAGTGCGTCCTCCAGCAGATGCGCCAATTCGCTCAATTCCTGGAAGCCGCAGGCCGCAGAATCTCCTTTGAGCGTATGCACGGTCCGGCGGACGCGGCGCAGGATCTCCGTGTCCTCCGGATGCTTTTCCAGTTCCAGCCCCTCGTCATTCAGGGTCTGGAGCAGCTCCGTGGCGCTCTCAAAAAAGAGTTCG
>DATIWA010000547.1:0-9739 GCA_035465515.1 Candidatus Limnocylindrales bacterium
CAAAGCCGAGTGGACCACCAAGCTGTTCGGCGAAGACGTGAAAGGCCGCTACGCCGACCTCAAACAGGCTTCAGCCGACCGCTGCTCCCGCCTGCTGGGTACGTTCGTCAAGGCGCCGGAAGTCCAGTACCACCACGACGTCTATAACCAGTTCCTGTGGAATCTGTTTTAGAGCTCTTGTTTTTGTCCCGACCGGGGAGGGAACCCCACGGGTTTCCTCCGCGTCTTCCGTCATGAATCAGGCGTACCCCCCCGGTATAGTTCATCCCCGAAAACAAAAGAGTTAGCGGAACCATCCCCGGGGTCGCTTCCCGCGAACCCAACGCCTGACGAAACCCCAGGTTCCAGCGGTTCTCCGTGCCTGCATGGCAGGTTGGTAGGTTTGCATTCCAGTAAACCTTAGAAGGGGCCGCCCCCCTGTTTTACGCTTTCGTTGTAAACAAAAGCGCTTATCCAAATTCAACCCTTACGTCATCCAACGTTTTCCACTGGGTCACCCAGTTTCTTTTTGGGTCACGCACGCGTCAAAACTCCCGTTCACGCCCTCGGCAGTTAACCAGGTATTAACTACCAGGCCCAGTTTTTCAAAGATCGAGAACGCGTCCACCCCTGAGGGCTGCCTGACTATAGCTGAATCCCAGGGGCGAAGGACGCGCGAAATAGTTCCGTCTCTCAGCCGTGAAGTACATGTTTTTAGGACAGGCCTGTGCACGCCAGGTGGCCAGATTGGCGAACTCGATGCGGCCGGTTGCAAGCACTGTAATGGTTGGTTTCTATCTCCCGCGCTTAGCGCCGCGGCGCAAAGTCAAATTGGCGTTTGCTACAAATCCTGGCCGCTTTGTATCAGGGCACGGATTTATCCGTGCCGCCCGGAACATTGGAAAGATTGGGCTTCAGCCCCTGCAATGGCATTACCTGCACGAAATGCCAATCCAAAAAAGATTTTTGTGTTCTTCGCGCACGTTCTTCGCGACTACGAGAACCTTGCAGGGCTGCCACTTTCTGCATTCGCAGCGAACCGCCCTCTCCTGCGGTCTATCCAGACCCTCGGCCATCACGATCAGCGAGCGCCATCGGCGCGACCACAAGTTAGCCCCGGGCGTCAGCCCGGGGAAAGCGAGTAGATAAATGTGAGCCCCGTAGGGGCGGCGCAGCATTACCGGCCGGCGCTCCGCAGACCCTGGCCCTTGCGACCAACCAAGCGCCACGAGCGCGACCAGAAGTTAGCCCCGGGCGTGCACGGAGCAAGCCCAAACCTTGCGGCTGATGAACGCCGCACTGAGAAAAAGCGGTCTATCCGGGCCATGCAGTCAAAGGGGGTGACGTTCCGAGCGCCGCCTTTGTGCGAGGAATCGGCTCCGCGGACCACAGGGACGCCAGACGCTGCGCGTCCTCTTTTTCCGCGCTTCAGCGCGGCGCGAGGGTGGAAGAACGGCCATTTATGGCCGTGACAGGCCGCGCCCAGGGTTCGCTGGCGATCCGGGGCCACTGATGGATGGTCTCAATGTCATCGCGCCCGCGCTCCTGCAACTCGGCGCGCAGGTCAAAGCGCGACTCAATCTCCAGGCTCAGCGCGGTCTAGAGATACCCAGTCCTTCTCACAGGGGACGGAATAACCTGTAGCCGGGCACGGAAGTGCCCGGAAAGAATAGAAAGAAACCCTTCCGCTCTGCCGAAGGCCCGGGGTCCCCGCCGCGCGCTTCGCGTGGCGGGGTGAAGACCCCGCGCGCATGCGCCCTGCCCCGGCCGGGTTGTAAACTTGAGAGATCATGAAATCCATGACGGATAGCCTCCTTCGGCGCGCCCTGCTCGTTGCGATTGCCGGCATGCTCATTTATCTCCCCGCCGCAAGCCAGGGCGAAAAAGCGCCGGCCGAATCGCAGCGCTACCTCAATGACATCAAGGCCCTGACCACGCCCGCCATGGAAGGGCGCGGTGACGGCACAAAGGGGCTCATCCGCGCAGAGAAGATGATTGTGCGCCGGTACAAGGACCTGGGCCTGGAACCTGCCGGCGAGAACGGATATTTGCAGCCCTTCTCGGTCATCACCGACGCGCGCCTCAAGGGCGCAAACCATCTGAAGGTCCAGGAAAAGAGCGGCAGGACCGACCTCAAGCTCAACCAGGACTTTGTTCCCTTCAGCTTTTCCGCGTCGGGAACGGCCACGGGCCAGGTTGTGTTCGCCGGCTACGGGGCCACGGCCGGCGAGTTCGGCTATGACGATTACGCGGGCATTGACGTAAAAGACAAGATCGTACTGCTCCTGCGTTACGAGCCGGCGGGCTTCGCGGCCAAAAGCGGCAATCAGGGACCCACCCAGCACTCGCAACTGATCACCAAGGCCATCAATGCGCGCAACCACGGCGCTAAAGCAGTGGTGTTGGTGAACGGAAAGCTGAATCCCGGCGAACAAGACGCCCTCACGCGCTTTGGCAGCTCCAGCGGCCCTCTGGACAGCGGCATTCTTCTGGTGCAGATCAAGAATACCGAGGCCGATCAATGGTTGCAGGCCGCGGGCAAGTCGCTGGCGCAGGTGCAGGAGCAGATCAACACCACGGGCAAGCCGGAATCGTTTGCCTTGCCGGAATCGCTGCATGTGTCACTGGCCGTCAATGTCGAACATACGCACGCCACGGTCAACAACGTTCTGGCCTATTTGCCCGGCAGGACGGACGAGTACGTCATCCTCGGCGCGCATTACGATCACCTGGGCCGCGGGAATTTTGATTCCCTGGCGCCGTCGCTGATCGGGCAGATCCATCCCGGCGCCGATGACAACGCCTCCGGCACCGCCGGCGTGCTGGAACTGGCCCGGGAACTGGCGCCGATGAAAGGCAGGCTGCGCCGCGGCATCCTCTTTGCCAACTTTGCCGGCGAAGAGCTGGGCCTGCTGGGCTCGGCCGCCTGGGTGAATGCCCCGACCAAACCTCTCGACAAAGCCATCGCCATGCTCAACATGGACATGATCGGCCGCATCAGGGACAACAAAATCTATATCGGCGGCGTGGGCACCGGTTCCACGCTCAAGGACATTCTGGAAAAGGCGCAGCCCAATCCGGCTTTCAAGATTGAATATTCACCGGGCGGCTACTCTTCCAGCGACCATACGTCCTTCGTCAGCAAGAAGATTCCCGTGCTCTTCTTCTTCTCAGGATTGCATTCCGACTACCACAAGCCCTCCGACACATGGGACAAGATCAATGCCGGCGCTGCCGTGCACCTGCTGGCCATGGTTGAAAAAGCCACGGAAGAGCTTGACGCCGCGCCGGAGAGGCCGGTCTTTAAAGTTGTCGCCGAAGACAAGCCCGTGGGCGGCGGAGGCGGCGGCGGGTATGGCGCATATTTCGGCTCCATCCCCGACTTCGGCCAGGTGGAGAACGGGGTCAAATTTTCTGATGTCAAGCCCGGCTCGCCGGCAGCCAAAGCGGGACTCAAGGGCGGCGATGTTCTGGTCCAGTTCGGCAACATGCCGATCAAGAACCTCTATGACTTTACCGACGCGCTGCGCCGCGGCAAACCGGGCGACGTAGTTGAAGTCACGGTCCTGCGCGACGGCAAACCGATGAAGGCCAAAGTTACGCTGGAGCAAAGAAGATAGTTCGCGGCTGAAAAGCATTGTCCGGCTCAAACAAAATTCACCACCGAGGCGCGGAGAGGGATGTTCCTGCAATAACAGGCCCCGGAACATCCTTTACCCCCAGGCCGGCGTTGCCCGAAGAAGGCGTTTGTTATTCTTAAGGACTGATTCATATGCGCAAACTCAGTCTCTTGCTTCTGTGTGTCACGGTTGCCGGAACGCTTGTGCAAGCCCAGACGGAAAAGCCTTCTGGCGCCTCGCCGGCAAACAGTTCGCTCTCCTTTCCTAAGGAGAAGCACCTGCGCAATGTCCGCCAGCTTACCTTTGGCGGCCAGAACGCTGAAGCTTATTTCTCAGCCGATGATAAATACCTGATCTTCCAGCACCAGGGCGGCGACGTGCCGTGCGACCAGATCTATACCATCCCCGTGGACACGCCGGACGGCAAACCCGCCGTGCCCAGGCTGGTCAGCACCGGCAAGGGGCGGACGACCTGCAGCTATTTCTTCCCTTCAGGTGACCGTATTCTCTTTTCGTCAACGCACGCGGACAGTCCTGACTGCCCGCCCAAGCCCGACTATTCCCATGGCTATGTCTGGCCGATCTACAGCACGTACGACATCTATACCGCCAAACCGGACGGCAGCGGCCTGAAGCGCCTGACCAGCTCGCCGGGCTATGACGCAGAGGCCACCATCACCCGCGACGGCACGAAAATCGTTTTCACCTCCACGCGTCACGGCGACCTCGACATTTACACCATGAATGCCGATGGAACTCACGTGAAGCAGCTCACGCATGAGCTTGGCTATGATGGGGGACCGTTCTGGTCCTATGACGGCAAAAAAATCGTGTATCGCGCCGAGCACCCGAAGACCCCGCAGGAGATCGCCGACTACAAGGACCTCCTTTCCAGGGGCCTGATCCGTCCCGGCAATCTCGAAATCTGGGTAATGGATGCGGATGGTAACAACAAGAAGCAGGTCACGCACAATGGCGCGGCCAACTTCGCGCCATATTTCTTCCCGGACGGCAGGCGCATCATCTTTGCCTCCAACATGGCCGACCCGAAAAACGGCCGCGACTTCGACCTGTACATCATCAACGTGGATGGCACCGGCCTGGAGCGGGTCACCTGGTATCCGGATTTCGATGCTTTTCCCATGTTCAGCTCTGACGGCAGGAAGCTGGTCTGGGCCTCAAACCGCAACGGCAGGCAGCCGCACGAGACAAACATCTTTATCGCCGACTGGGTGGAGTGATGGAGACCATCGAAATCGTACTGAGCGATGTTGAGGCGCGCGTCCTGGGGGCGCTGATTGAAAAGGACATCACCACGCCCGACTATTACCCCATGTCTCTGAATGCGCTGGTCAACGCGTGCAACCAGAAGAACAATCGCGATCCGGTGATGACCCTCGATGAAAATGCGGTGCGCGATGCGCTCTATAGCCTGCAACAGAAGCGCCTGGCCGGTCCGGCCGGCGGGGCCGACAGCCGCGTGACCAAGTATGAGCACCGCGCCCAGGAAGTATTCAACTTTACCCGCGCCGAAACAGCCGTGATGGACGTGCTCCTGCTCCGCGGGCCGCAGACGCCGGGAGAGTTGCGCGGGCGCAGCGAGCGCATGCATCGCTTTGAGGAACTTTCTGACGTGCAGGCAACGCTGCAAAAACTCATGCAGCGCACGCCGTCGCTGGTGAAAATGCTGCCCCGCCAGCCGGGCACAAAGGAAGCGCGCTACGCCCATCTGCTCTCGGGCGATGTTGAAGGCTGGGAGGCGCCGCCGGAAGCCGAGCCGGCCGGCGCGCGCCGGTCTGATGGCGACGAGCGGGTGGCCCGCCTGGAAATCGAAGTCGCGGAATTGCGGCGGGAAATGGCGGAAGTGAAGCAGCAGATCGAGAGCTTTCGCAGGCAATTCGAATAAAGCCGCCGCCAATCCGCCTTGCCCGCCGGCATAAGCGAAATGAAAACAATTCGTGTCATTTCGTTTGTTCGCGGCCGAGCAATTTCCTGATCTGCGTTCATCAGCGCGGATCTGCGGCAAAGCAAAAGGCGGCGCTCTCGCGCCGCCTTTTCCAGTCCTTGACCGCTAAAAGCTATTCCGCTTTGGCTTCCTGCTGCGGGTTGCTGACGGCGATGGTCTCGCCCACGTCGCCTACCTTGAAGCGGGCAAAGCGCCGCACGGAGATGTTTTCGCCCAGCTTGCCGACCTTGCTGGCGATAAGCTGGTGCACGGTGATGCCGGGCTCCTTCACGAAGGGCTGATCGAGCAGGCAGACCTCCTCATAGAACTTGGCCATCTTCCCTTCCACAATCTTCTCCACCACGTTGGCGGGCTTGCCGGTGCTGGCAGCCTGGGCGCGATAGATTTCCTTTTCCTTCTCAAACGCCTCGGCAGTCACATCTTCCTTGCGGACGAACTTGGGGTCCGCCGCCGCGATGTGCATGGCAATGTCCTTGATCAGGTCCTTGAAGTCTTCGGTGCGGGCGACAAAGTCGCTTTCGCAGTTCACTTCAACCAGAACTCCGATTTTTCCGCCGGCGTGAATGTAGCTGGCCACCGACCCTTCGCTGGTCACGCGCGCCGCCTTCTTGGCCGCCGTCGCAATGCCTTTCTTGCGCAGCCACACCAGGGCCTGTTCCAGGTCGCCTTTGGCCTCGGTCAATGCGTTCTTGCAATCCATCATCGGCGCGCCGCTGCGCTCGCGCAGTTCTTTTACCTGGGCTGCTGAGATGTTCACGGTATCTGTACTCATTCCTGTTTCCTTAATAAAACTTCCGTCTATAAATTTTGACCCGCGTGGTTGGTGCGCCCGCGGGTCGTTTCAACCAGTCAAATGTCAAGGCCTCTTTGCGCGGCGGACCGTGCTCTCTCCCGGGCGCAACGGCGGAAAAGCTAGTTACTCTTCGCTGCCACGTCTTCCGGTACTTCGGGAGCAGTCTCGGCCTCGGCCGGCTTGCGGACCTTTCCACCCAGCACTTCTTCCATGTTCAGCTCTTCTTCCTCCATGATGTCGGCGGAAGTGGGGACATGGGCGGTCTCCGCCGGAGCGGCCTGGCCTTCAGCCATGGCGCCGGCGATTTCGGCCGTCTGCTTGTCGGTGGCGGCCTGTGCGCCTTCGGAAATCGAGTCCGCGATCTTTGAGGCAAAAAGCCGGATGGCGCGCAGTGCGTCATCATTGCCGGGGATGACCCAGTCAACTTCACTGGGATCGCAGTTGGTGTCTACCACTGCAACTACTGGGATGCCGAGCTTGCGGGCTTCTTTCACCGCAATGGCTTCTTTGTTGGAGTCAATCACAAAAACAATGTCCGGCAGCCGGTTCATGGACTTGATGCCGGCCAGGTTCGCCTGGAGGTGCTTGCGCTCGCGCTCCAGTTTGATGACTTCCTTCTTGGGAAGCAGCTCGTAACGGCCGTCGGTGGCCATCTCGTCAAGGTCCTTGAGCCGCTTCACGGATTTCTGTACGGTGACCCAGTTGGTAAGCAGCCCGCCGAGCCAGCGGTTGTTCACGTAGAACATTCCACAGCGCTGGGCTTCTTCAGCAATGGCGTCCTGGGCCTGCCGCTTGGTGCCGACAAAGAGGACCGTTCTGCCCTCGGCGGCGCCGTCCTGCACGAACTTGCTCGCGTCCTTGAACATCTTGAGCGTTTTCTGCAGGTCAATGATGTAGATACCGTTGCGCTCCCCGAAAATGTATTCCTTCATCTTGGGGTTCCAGCGCTTGGTCTGGTGCCCGAAGTGGACGCCCGCTTCGAGCAGTTCTTTCATGGTGATGTTAGCCAAACGACCTCCTTATTGAATTGCATCCTCCGCGGCTCGACGTGCCCGCTCGGGATTTATTCCCTGATCCGCTCCCGGCGAAGCGGGAGGGAAGATTCTGGTCCCGGTGATCTGCCGCTCCCTTCCATCCTCGGGACCCCGGATGGCGGAGCAAATCCTTTTCAACGCCGCAAGACGGCATACCGCCGCCCCGCTAATTAACGCTTGCTGAACTGGAAGCGTTTGCGGGCGCCCTTCTGACCGTACTTCTTGCGCTCTTTGGCGCGAGCGTCACGGGAGAGGAAGCCCTCAACCTTGAGCTTCTTGCGCAGTTCAAGGTTGAACTCCAGCAGGGCGCGGGCAATGCCCATCTTCAAAGCCCCTGCCTGGCCATTGATACCGCCGCCGGAAACATTGGCGTGGATGTCAAAAGTGGAACTGGTCTCGCTGACCACCAGCGGCTGGCGGATTTCCACGCGCTGCGCATCGGTCAGAAAGTACTTGTCGAACTCGCGACCATTGACCACGAACTTGCCGCTGCCCGGACGCAGAAATACGCGGGCCACACTCGATTTACGCCGTCCGGTGCCGTAATACTGAACTTGATCAGCCATTTTCTTTTTATCAACTCCTGTCCCGCATGCGGGACGTTAATCCTTGTTCTTCCGGGCCGGTTTTACCGGGCCGCCAGCGCCAGAGCCTCGGGCTTCTGCGCCTGATGCTGGTGCTTGTCGCCTTTATAGACCTTCAGCTTTTTGCCCATGGCGCGGCCCAGCTTGGTCTTCGGCAGCATGCCCAGTATCGCTTCCTGGACCACCAGTTCGGGTTTCCGGTTAAACCGCTTGCGGAAGTCCTCTTCGCGCAAGCCGCCGGGGAACCCGGTGTAGTGGCGATAAACCTTCTGCTCGGACTTCATGCCGGTCACGCGGACTTTTTCAGCGTTGATCACAATCACGTGATCGCCGGTGTCAATGAATGGCGTATAGCTGGGGTTCTCTTTACCGGCGAGAATCCGGGCCACACGCGACGCCAGCCGCCCCAAAGTTTGGCCGGAGCCATCCACGACGTACCACTTGCGCGCAATTTCCTGCCCGCTTGGAAAACGGGTAACCATGTCTCAAACTCCTGAGAATAAAACGCTTAGAAAGACCGCTCGATTAACGCCGCTTACTACTTCCGAATGGAAGACACAAGGCGGGCAGACTGCAGAGCAGTGAAGGTTCAAGGATACTGAATCGGAAGGGCTTATGTCAATGTTGCCGAATTGAACCGGCTGGTGCAGTTCCACCGCTCGCCGGCCTTGTCCGTTTTCACTCCTCCGTTTGCGAAACCCCTGTCTGTTGCGCCTTCCGCACGGCCGCCTGGTTTCTGTCTTCGCGAACCAACCCTTTTTTCCTGGCCGGTTTGGCTTTGCGGACGGCCTCTTTGGCCCATTGCTTTTCCAACTCCCGCTGGTTCTTATTCTTCATGAACTGAGGATGCCATATCGCGCCGCCAAAATCGAGTGGTCCCCCGGTTGCTTCCCGGAGCGCTTTGGCCGCCTCTCACTTCAGGAGCAGTTCAGCCATCCGCGCTGCTGCCGCCGGCGCCAGCGCAAAATGGAGCACCGGATCTATCAGCTCAAGCTCCATCAGCACAGGCCCCCGTGGCGTGGGAACCATGTCAGCTCGGCAATAAAGCGCCTGGGGAGCGAAGCGGGCCAGGATGCTCGAAGCGGTCTCCAGCAGTTCCTGCGCGGGTTGCGCGATCTCGGCCGATCCGCCGTACTCGTTCTGTACGCGGAAGTCTCCCGCGCTTGGAAGCTTTCTTACGGCGTGAGTGAAGACGCCGCCGGCAAAAATCAAAGACCACTCTCCCTGGCTGGCGATCTCCGGGATAAACTCCTGCACCAGCACCGCGCGGTCCTGGAGCAGACCTTTCACTTTGTCCTCAAATCGTGGCGCTTCCTCACTGCGCACCAGGTAGGTTTCAAAGGCCGAAAGAGATATGGCCGGCTTGATCACTGCGGTGCTGAACCCGGCCGCGCGGAATAATTTCGGCAGCTCAGGTTGCGTTCCGGCCTCCAGCGTGATCGTCCGGGGAACGGCAAAACCGGCCGCCGCTATGTCCCCCAGATACTTCTTGTCCATGTTCCAGAGGACAATCTCAGCCGGGTTGATGAGCCGGGAGTGGCGGCCGGCCACCTCAACCCACGCCGCGAACCTTTCCGGGTAAAGGTGGTAGTCCCAGCAGGAGCGGAGCAGCAAGAGATCGCAATCAAGCAATTTTGGCCGAACTTCCGTCCATACGATCGGAAACACCCTGCCGCCACGGCTTGAAATCGCGTCGGCCAGGAGCAGGTCGTCAGCGGTCAGGCTGCGGTGTTGGGCAGAGGTGACAAAGCCGATTTTCAGGG
>DATIWA010000548.1:0-3056 GCA_035465515.1 Candidatus Limnocylindrales bacterium
TGATGGCCCGGGTGACGTTGTACTGGTAAAAATCAGGAGCGCCGAAAAACCTGCCGGTGGCATGGTGATGGTACGCCAGCCAGGCCACCAGCGGCAGGGCCGGTATCAGGTAAAGCGCGGCGCGGCTGAGGAGGGCCTTCATGGGCCGCGGGGATTCTTTTTCGTTTTCGTCCTGTGCCCATCTTCCGGCGAGCAACTCCCACACTCCGAGCGCCATAGGAGTGATAATGGCGGTCTCTTTGCTCAGAACGGCCAGCGAAAAGGCGAATTGGCTGAGAGGAACGCGTCTTTCATTGACCAGCCGGATGCCCCAGAGCGTGAAAGCGGCGGCCATGAGATCGGCATGGGCCAGGGAGCTTTGGGCGAAGAAGACCGGGTAAAGAGCGGTGGCAATAGTGGCGGCCACTGCCACGCCGTTATTGGCGATACGCCGGGCGAGAAGAAAGACATTGGTCAGGGCAAATGCCGCAAGCAGCAACTGGGCGATGCGGGCGACCGCCGGCTTCCATCCACTCAGCGTAAACCACAGGGCCAGGTAAGCGGCAGGCAGCGGAGGATGGCCGGTATCCAGCGTGGTGCGCGGGAGCAGAGTGTGAAAGTGCGCCAGGTCCCAGGCGGCAGGCACGTAGAACCCGGCTTCATCCCAGAAATAGGGCAGCCGCAGCAGAGGCCCGTGAAGAAGAAAGATGGCGACAAAGATCAGCGGAAACAGGCGCAGACCGGAAAGCTGCACAGGACTTTTAGCTTGCGGTGTCATCGGCGGGCGCCTGTTTTGCGGCACTTTCTAGTGGATCGGCCCGGCAGGCTGGGCGATAGCGGTATCCAGCTTGATTTCACCAAACGCTTTTTCATACTGGACCACGTTCTGCTGGAGGATCGCGAGAAGCGCTTTGGCCTGCTGCGGGCTCAAATAGATTCCCTGGAAGTTTCGCACCTCCACATCCTCGGCGCTCTGCGGCGCGAGCCGGCCAAAAATAAGCAGAAAATCCCAGACGCTGACGCGGATCTGGACGGAGTTGGAGTAACCGTCTCGATAATCCGGGTCGTTGATAATGCGAATGTTGGGTTGCGGCGGCAGAGACATGGAACCCTCCTGTTCAGCATCTAAAGTAGAGCAATGAACATAACAGAACAAGGGTGGAACCGGAAAACGTTCTGAGGCAAACCCGGCTGTTTGCGCTTCATTTATAATTCTTCGCTTCGAGAGGCTGGCTATGGACTTAAGCATCGTTGATATTCACGCACGTCAAATCCTTGATTCGCGGGGCAATCCGACAGTTGAAGCCGAGGTGCTTCTGGGCGATGGATCGCTGGGCCGTGCCGCCGTGCCCAGTGGAGCTTCCACGGGCGAGCATGAAGCGGTGGAACTGCGCGATGGCGACCAGGACCGCTATCTGGGCAAAGGCGTGCTCACCGCCGTTGGCAACGTGAATCTGCCGATCGCGGACGCGTTGCAGGGGATGGAAGCGAGCGATCAGCGGCAGATTGACAACACGATGGTGGAACTGGACGGCACGCCGAACAAGGGCAAACTCGGAGCCAACGCGATCCTGGCCGTTTCCATGGCCTGCGCGCGCGCCAGCGCCAACGCGCTGAAAGTCCCTTTGTACCGCTACCTGGGCGGGGCCGGCGCAAACATTCTGCCCGTGCCCATGATGAACATCCTGAACGGCGGAGCGCACGCAGACAGCAACGTGGACTTTCAGGAGTTCATGGCCATGCCGGTGGGCGCGGAGACTTTCTCTGACGCGCTGCAATGGGGCGCTGAAATTTTCCACACGCTGAAATCGGTGCTGAAAAAACGCGGCTACAACACGGCCGTGGGCGATGAAGGAGGCTTTGCTCCGTCGCTGAAAGCCAACGTCGAGGCCATTGAAGTAATCCTGGAAGCCATCCATCAGGCGGGCTTTCGCGCCGGAGAAGATGTGGCCATTGCCCTTGATCCCGCGGCAAGCGAGTTCTTTGACAAGGACACAGGCAGGTACGTCTTCAAAAAATCCGATAAATCGGTGAAGTCATCGCAAGAGCTGGTGCGGTTCTGGGCCGATTGGGTGCGGCAATATCCCATTGTGTCGATTGAAGACGGGCTGGCGGAAGATGACTGGGAAGGCTGGCGCATCATGACCGACGAACTGGGCGACAAGATCCAGCTCGTGGGAGACGATCTGTTTGTCACGAACACGGAGCGGCTCAGCCGGGGAATCGAAGAAGGCGTGGCAAACTCGATCCTGATCAAGGTAAACCAGATTGGCACGGTGAGCGAGACTCTGGACGCGATTGACCTGGCGCGGCGCCACGGGTACAGCGCCGTGATCTCCCACCGTTCCGGTGAAACCGAAGACACGTTCATTGCCGATCTGGCGGTGGCCACCAGCGTTGGCCAGATCAAAACGGGGTCGGCTTCGCGCACCGACCGAATTGCCAAGTACAACCAGCTCCTGCGCATAGAAGAAGATCTGGACGAAGCGGCCCGGTTCCTGGGACTCGAAGCTCTGAATTGCAGCGCGGACGTTCTGACCAGGGTGGTAGCCTGACAATTCGGAACGCACAAGGCGATGTCTGAATAGCCTGGCGGGGCAAAAAGAAAAGCGTGGCCGATTACCGGCCACGCTTCGTTGTTTGAAGTGAAGTCAGTCCTGATCGTCTTCGTCCTGCTGGTCGCCTGCTCCTGAACCTGCCGCGCCCGCGCCGGCCTTGATTTCAACCGGAGCGCCGGCGAACAGAGTGCTGGAGCCGTGTTGAGCGGCGCTCTTGTTGAACGCCGCCACGTCAGTGTTCAGGAGATTGTTGAACTGCGCCAGCGTGGTCCCGAGTTCCTTGCGGACCTCATTGGCCTCGTCAATCTGGATCTGCTTGGGGGCCTCGCCAAAGGCGAACATGACGCCGCGCATGGCGTTTTGCAGGCGATCATGGAAGCGCTGGAGATAGTGAATATCATCCTGGCTCCCCGGTTGAACTTCAGAGTTGTACAGCGGGGACTGAAAAGCCATGATCTTCTTGTCGAGGACCCTGGCTTCTTCCAGCACCGTCTTGTAGTTGACGTTGGTTTCACCGCC
>DATIWA010000549.1:0-2142 GCA_035465515.1 Candidatus Limnocylindrales bacterium
CCGGCTTCGCGCTTCTTATCTCAAACCGGGCAAGACGTACTCCCGCGGGAGGCTGCAAAAGGCCATCAAGTACATGCAGGGGCAACTGGGAAAACGCCAATACCTGGCGGCGAGTATCAAGCTGATTTCGACAAACTACAATCCCGAGACGAACCGCGCGGATATCCGATTCCATATCACGCAAGGGCCGAAAATCACCGTGAAGATCGCGGGCGCTCATGTGTGGGGCCGCACCCAGAAGAAGCTGATTCCCATTTACCAGGAGAACGCTGTTGATCCTGACCTGGTATTTGAAGGGGAGCAGGACCTGATCTCGTACTTTCAATCCAAGGGATTCTTTGACGTTAAAGTACAAAGCCACTTTGAGCGGAAGCCGGCCGGCGTGACCGTGCTCTACCAGATCAGCAAGGGGAAGCGGGGCAAGGTGGACGCCCTCCAGTTTCACGGCAACCAGCACTTCGATGATGACGATCTGGAATCGCACGTTCCCGTGAAGACGGCCCGGAAGCTGTTTTTCTGGTCGCATGGAAAGTTCAGCGACCAGCTTCTGAGCAAGAGCGTGAAGAATCTCGAGACGCTGTATCAGGACGCAGGATACAGCGATGCGTCAGTCACGCCGAAAGTCCTCAAGCACGGAGGGAACGTCGGGGTGGCATTCCAGGTGCAGGAAGGAAAGCGGGACATTGTTGAATCGCTGCGGGTGGAAGGGAACAATTCGATCCCTGAAAATCAGCTGTCTCCCAAAGGATTGAACCTGGAAGCAGGGAAGCCTTATTCGCAGCAGCTGTTGAATAAAGACCGCGACCAGATCATGGCCACGTATCTCGATAAAGGTTTCCTGACCATGGTTTTCCGCTCCCGGATCACGGCCGAGAAAAGAGATCCGCATCGCATTCAGGTGATCTACAGGATTGATGAAGGTCCGCAGGTTTATACCTCGTCACTGCATCCGGTCGGGGAAGTGCACACGCGGCCGGAAATCATGACGCGCGCCACAAACATAAAAGTGGGCAAGCCGCTGAGCCAGACGACTCTGCTGCGGGGCGAGAGCCAGCTCTACACGCTGGGGCAAGTATTCGACTGGACCAATGTGGATTCGCGCCGGCCCATTATCAGCCAGAGCCGGGCCGACGTTCTGATAAAAGTGCATGAGGCCAAACGCAACACCATTCGCTACGGCTTTGGATTTGAAGCCACCAAACGCGGCGGCAACGTTCCAGGCGGCACGGTCGCGGTCCCCGGGCTGCCGCCAGTCGGGCTGCCGAGCAACTTCAAGACCAGCGAGCAGACATTCTGGGGGCCGCGAGGCTCCGTGGAGTACACGCGGCGAAACTTCCGCGGCCGGGCCGAGACCTTGAACGCGGGAGTTTTTGCCGGACGTCTGGACCAGCGCGCCAACGCCGGCTGGCTCAATCCGCAATTTCACAACAGCTCCTGGACCGCTTCGATGAACATCTCCGGCGAGCGCTCGAGCCAGAACCCACTCTTCACATCGCTCCTCGGGCAAGGGGGAATTCAGTTTCAGAAATTTCTGGACGCCGATCGGGCCAAGTCGGTTTTCATCCGTTACAATTTCAGCCGCACCAATCTCAGTAATCTTCTCGCGCCGGACCTGGTGCTGCCCTCCGACCGCAACGTGCGGCTTTCCACCGTCTCCGGGTCTTTTACCCGCGACACCCGTGACAATCCGCTGGACGCGCACCGCGGCATTTACGAAAGTTTTGAGATTGACATGAATCCCAGCGCATTCGGCTCCAACACAAACTTCGCGCGATTTCTGGGGCAGACCGCGTATTACAAATCGCTGTTCGGCGATACCGTGGTCTGGGCCAACAGCGTCAGGCTGGGGCTGGAAGAGGCCTTTGCCGGCGAGCATATCCCGGTGAGCGAGAGCTTTTTCTCCGGCGGCGGCAGCACGTTGCGCGGTTTTCCCCTGAACGGCGCCGGGCCGCAGAGGCCGGTGCAGGTCTGCGGCGATCCTGCCGATCCGACAACGTGCGCGCAGATCACCGTTCCCGTCGGCGGCCCGCAACTGTTGATCCTGAACTCTGAGCTGCGCTTTCCCACGTCGCTTATCAGCAATCTGGGCGGCGTGGTTTTCTATGACGGCGGCAACGTTTTCCGGAGCGTCGGGCTGGGAGA
>DATIWA010000550.1:0-2378 GCA_035465515.1 Candidatus Limnocylindrales bacterium
AATCGGTGAACGTGGCGCGGCGGATGGCCAAGGAAGAAGGCCTGCTGATCGGCATTTCCGGCGGCGCGGCGGTGGCGCAGGCGCTGAAGCTGGCGGAGCGTCCGGAGAACGCGGGCAAGCTGATTGTGGTGGTGGTGCCGGACTTCGGCGAGCGCTACCTGAGCACCTTCCTGTTCGAAGACCTGCGCACGCAGGCGCAGCAGCTGCCGAGCACAGATGTTGAGCTGCCGGCGGAGCTGGTGGTCAAATCCGGCGCGTAGCAAGCCCGCGTTTTCATCCACGGTCAGAGCAGGTCAAAGAATTGAGGCCCCAATGCGGGCCTCATCTTTTTGCCGGAATATTGTGCGGGGCAATCCAGCTATATTGATTCAGACGAAGAACAAATTGAAGAGAATCTGTGTTTTCTGCGGATCGTCATTTGGCTCGCGTGCGGCGTACAAGCAGGCAGCACAAGGTCTGGGCAGATTACTGGCGGAGCGGGGAATCGGGCTGGTCTATGGAGGAGGCTGCGTCGGCCTGATGGGCGCAATGGCCGATGCCTGCCTGAACGCCGGCGGCGAGGTGATTGGCGTGATTCCGGACTCGCTGATGCGGCGCGAAGTGGGGCATAGCGGCGTGACCAAGCTGCATGTGGTGCAGACCATGCATGAACGCAAAGCGCTGATGGCGGACCTGGCGGATGCGTTCATCGCCCTGCCCGGAGGTTACGGCACGCTGGAGGAGTTCTGTGAGGTGGTTACCTGGTCGCAGCTGGGGATTCAGCAGAAGCCGTGCGGCCTGCTGAATGTTGAGAATTACTGGGACGGGCTGCTGAAGATGCTGGACCACGCCGTACACGAAGAGTTGCTGCGGCCGCAGAACCGCGAGCTGGTGCTGGTGGCCGCAAGCGGCGAAGAAATGCTGGAGCAGTTTGCCGGATGGTCGCCGCCCGCCCACGCGGAGAAATGGATGGATGAGAGGAAGCGGTAAGCGCACCCTGCTTTATTTTGGCGCGCTCTGCTCTTCCAGGCCGGCGACGGCATCATTGATCCATGCGGCTTCCCGCTGGAGGACCTCGCCAATGCGCTGTGAGCCTTCTTCGGCCAGCGCCCACTGACGCTGCTCCAGGGCCTCACGCACCATGGGCATGGTTTTTACGGCGTATCCAGTGTAAGCGCCGGGGGCGTAAATCTGGTTCCTGAACCATGGCCGCCCAGGCAGGCCTTTTTCGTTGATGAAGATCCGCTCGGTTTTGTAGAGCTTCTCATTGAGCGCATGCAGCGTAGCAGCGGCAACACCGGCCTCAGAGATTTTCTTCATTGCCGTGTCATATCGCCGGGCTGCCAGGTTGAGAGCTTCCACTCCGTTTTCGAGCGGAGCAAAGTTGATGGCCGGTGGGACATCGAGGCGGGGAGGCGCAAGCGTGGGCTCCTCAGGATCAGAGACGGCATTGAAGACGCCTTCGTCAAGCTGCCGGTTGCGCTCTCTGGCTTCGTCCTGTTCGGTCTTGAGCAGCTTTTGCAGTTCCTTGACGTAGGTTTGGAAGGTGTCAGCCTGATCGGTGAAATCAAAGGGGAGCACGTCAGAGTCAGCCATGCGCATGACGGCTGTGCCGTTGAGCCGGGCGAGAGCGCGTCCGTACTCGAATTTGGTGTCATCGAAATGGGTGAACCAGTAAAAGTCGTCGTAAATGGAGTGGTACTGGCCGCCGCGTCCTTCACCGCCGAAGCGGAGGTCGGCGGCGGCAATGCCCGCGTGATCGAGGAAGGATGCGTAATCAGAACCGTCGCCCAGGGCACGGATGCGCAGATCAGGACGGCGGCGGAGTTCTTCGAGCTGGTTGTCCTTTGCGGTAGAAATCTGGAAAAGATGAGAGCGGTCCCAGACGGAGATGTGCGTTTCCGGGTCTTCCACGTCGCGGGCCACGCCGTTGATGAAACGTTCGAGCGAGTGCGAACCGCTGGCGCGCAGGAAACCGCGGCCATTGTTGTCAGAATTAAAGTAGGCCACCGCATGCTGCTGGAGGTCCGTGAGGTGGGTTTCCAGCCATTCAGTGGAGCCGAGCAGGCCGGGTTCCTCTCCGTCCCAGGCGGCGTAGATGATGGTGCGTTTGGGCCGCCAGCCCTGCTTGTGCAGTTCGCCGAGGGCGCGCGCTTCTTCCAGTTCAGCGACCATGCCGCTGAGAGGGTCGCTGGCGCCGTTGACCCAGGCGTCGTGATGATTGCCGCGCAGGACCCACTGGTCGGCGGAATCCGAGCCAGGCAGACGGGCAATCACGTCATACAAACGCCTGGTGTCCCAGTTGGATTTCACAACCAGATGGACTTTTGCCGGTCCGGGCCCAAGGTGATAAGTAAGCGGCAGAGCGCCGCGCCAGCTTCGCGGCACCACGCGGCCTT
>DATIWA010000551.1:0-2776 GCA_035465515.1 Candidatus Limnocylindrales bacterium
CGTTCACTTATTTCTCTGATGTCCGGCAATCCACCGCGCAAGCAGCGAATATCGTCCCTTTCTCCCAGCTTGGCGCCGACATGGCGAGCAACGCTCTGCCTGATTTTGGATTCATCGCTCCCAATATCCGCAACGATGCCCACGATTGCCCCAGCGGCGGGTCAGCCTGCGCCGACTCACTCAAACTATCCACGGCTGACGCCTGGCTGCAAAACAACATTGATCCGCTGATCAAAAGCCCTGCCTTTGCCAACAGCTTACTCATCATCGTTTTTGACGAAGGCCTGGACACCGATACCGCCAACGGAGGCGGTCAGGTGCCCATGGTGATGCTGGGAACGCATGTCAGGACGGCCTTCCGCTCCACGACTCTTTACCAGCACCAGAGCGTTCTGCGGCTGGTCCTGGAGCTGTTGCGGGTGAGCGACCGCCCCGGAGCTTCCGCGACCGCGCCCAGCATGGCTGAGTTCTTCCAGTGACTCTGGAGGACCTGCGCCGGTTCAATCGGCTTTGAACTGCAACCGGACATTTACCAGCTTTTGTGTCTCGTCCTGCTGCTCCAGATACTCGCAGGTGAAAGAGACGCCTTGCCGTTTCATGATCAGGTGCTTCACGAAGAAGGAGACGTAGGTATTGTCGTAGGCGGCCCCGGGCGCCAACTTCCAGAAATCGCGGATTTTCTGGGTTGTTGCGGAGTCAAGACCTTCTATGTCCAGGTCTCCCATGCGATAGAGGTCACCTTCGCTGACCTGGAACTGATAGGTAACGTTTTCTCCGGCGAAGGTTGGCGCCGGCTTTATGGCCGCAGCCACATGGCCAAATTTCCCCAGGGAATTGCGGGCAGCATCCAAGTCGGCTTGCAGCCTGCTCAGATTGACAGGGTCGCCGGGCCTGAGAGTGATAAACCTGGAGAGCTCCGCCGCTGAGACCACGGTGTTCCCTGACCAGCTGTAGCCTGCCAGCTTGTACTGCGTTCCCTCGTTCACCGGGATGTTGATGGTCAGCGTGCCGTCGGCCGCGAGTTGCGGCTGGACATCCCCCGCTTTGAACTCAAGATAGCCGCGCTCCCGGTAAGTGGAGGAAAGTATGCGCTGTACGCTTTGATCTACAGAGCTGCGGAGGTAATCATGGCCTTTCAATGAACCTACAAAACGGGCGAGCACAGCCGCAGGCAGATGATTTCCGCCTGTAAGCTGCACGTCCTTGATTTTAGGAACACCGTTGGTGACCTTGAAACGGTAGGCTGAAGGCAGCTCTCCCGGAGCCGCCCATTGCTGCCAGACGACTTTCCCGTCCACACCTTTTGGGGCCAGCAGCTTGCCGAGTGCCGCGGCTACATCGTCGGCGAGGGTTCCCGTCACGCCGACTTTGCCGATATAGAGCGGCACAGCACGATGAAGGTCAGTTTCCAGCTCCTGGTCGCTCCACCATACGAAATTCTCAAATTCGGCGGGCAGAAACCTGTCAGAGTCCTTCACCTGGAATTGCGCTTCAATCCCGGAACCAGTTGAAGCAGGCCTGAAGTGATATTCAACAGAGCTGAAGACTCCGCTATCCACCAGCCGTTTGGCGCTGGCCTGTAACTGCGCTGTTGTGACGAAGGAATTTTCTTCCAGACCGGTCGCACGAACTACGTCCGCGGCCTGGTATCGGGTAGATCCACCCACAAGGACCTTGACAAGGTGGAGGCGCTCTTCAGCGGCCGCAGGCAAACAGAGGCCAATAAGCAGGAAGACCAGAAATAGTTTTCGCATAAAGGAAGCTATTTTGGCCCAATCTTCAACTATTTGGCTAGCTAAAATCCCATAGGTTGAACTTCACGGCCTTCGGTTTCTGTATAAAGGGCCGGTTCAGGAATTCCACAAACGGCGCCATCAGTTCGAAGTGGCGCGCGATCTCCCCGGCGAGCTTGCGCGAAGTCACGACCTTGCTGTCCAGGGTTGTCTCCAGAAACCACTGGCGATGCCGCAACAGCTCTTCCGCCGGGTGGTCCACGGGAAAGCCCTTGGGCGTGCGTGTGAGCTGCTCGCCCTGCAGCCCGCCCAGCGCGCGTTTTACCGGCCTGGCGGCGAGGATCTCCCGGAACTCCTCATAGTGCTCACGCAGCAGCGTTCGATAGGCCAGCAACTCGTCCCGTTCCGGTGAATACACCCCGCCGAAGAGCAGCAGCTCTTTTTCCGTGAAATGGAAGTAAAACACCGCGCCTTCGCGCTTTACAGCGTTGCTTCGGGGGAAGATGGCCGAGATGTGCGTCTTGTACGGCGTCTTGTCTTTAGAGAAGCGGGTATCGCGATAGATGCGATACACCGCCTTCTGCGGCGGTGTGACGTAGGCCGGAGCAAAGCGGGCAAGCTCTTGGTTCAAGGCATTCACCAGCTCAAGCATGGGCAGTTTGATGAGTGACTCGTATTTCTCCTTGCGCGGCTGGAACCACTCGCGCCGGTTGTTGCGTTTGAGGGCGCGCAGGAAAGACAGTGCGTCGGGGGAAAAACCGGGAAACATAAGTGCTTAGCCTTTTAACGCCGCTCTCGTTTGCACCACCGCACCATCGTTTCGGTAAATAGCGATCAAGATCACTATTGGCAACAGCTTCTTGTAATTTGGACTTCCGAGCCTGAACACCGTGAATAGGCCCAGCGCGGCCCATCCTGGCGGGCCGATAATACCGGAAATCAAAGAGGACAAGCCTGTAAATGCGCCAAAGCCTAAACCCAAACCTAATGCACCATTAATTGCGCCGAGCAACGTTGACCCGAGCATGTAAACGCCAAACCCG